>JABHXF010000056.1 GCA_018657385.1 Candidatus Woesearchaeota archaeon
TATAGAGGATATAAAATATTAACTTATTTGAAATTTCACCACGCCTTTACTACTAATTTAAACCAATTATGGTTAAAATCAGGATTTTTACATTGTAATCAAATGAATTATTTATTAAGATTACTTCTTGTAAAAAGTAAGCATTTTAAAGAAAAAGATATTGTACATAAATATTCATTAGTATATTATACTTCCCCTCATCAATATTTGAATGTTAAAATTTCAAAGAATAAAACAATTAATGTTGATATTTGGGGAGCTGCAAATGGCATTAAGTTTGGTGATTATGCTAATGGTTTTTTTAAGAGTAAATAATGCTATTTGCTTAATGGTTTTATAATAACAAATTATTTATACCTATATATTAATGAGTTACATAAAATGAAAAAAAAGAATTTATTAGTACCTAAATCATTACAAACATGGTTTGCAATACATTTTATTGTAGATATGATATTTGGAATTCCTTTGTTGTTTTTTCCTAGTTTGTTATTAGGGCTATTTGGCTTTTCCACTTCTACACCTGAATTAGTTATGGCAAGATTAGTTGGTGCTGCATTAATTGGAATTGGTGGTGCAAGTTTGTTTAATTATAATAAATCAAAAGAAAGTTATGGTATCATGTTAACATTGAAAATATTATGGTCAAGTGCAGCTATTATTGGTTTATTGATTAGTACTTATTTAGGTGCACCTTGGCAAATATGGATTATAACAATAACATTTGCAGTATTCTCAGGTATTTGGTGGTATTATAAGTTAAGAATGAATAAATAAAATTAATTTTCTTTTTTTATTTAACTAATCTAATAAATAATTCATGTGTTCTTGTGTCATTTGTTAATTCAGGATGGAATGTAGCAACCATAATATTATCTTGTTTTACTAAGACTGGATCAGAAGTATTTGTTTTTAGATTGTTATGTTTGCCAAGGACTTCAACATTCTCTCCATAATTTATTATTTTTGGTGCTCTGATAAAAACTCCTTTAAAATTATCTTTGCCTTTCTCAAAATTAATTTCTATTTTGTCAATAAAAGAATATAATTGTGGACCATATGCGTTTCTTTCTATTTCAATATCAATTAATCCTAACTCTGCTAAAATAATACCTCCTGCACATGTTCCTAATATCGGTTTTCCAGAATTTTTGAATTCTTGTAGATCAAATTTATATTTTTCTAATAATTGAAGGATTGTGGTTGATTCTCCACCTGGGATGATAAGTGCATCTATTTCATTTAATTGTTCTGGAAGTTTTATTTGAATAGTTTCAATATTTAGTTTTTTCAATAACTCAATATGTTCGTTAAAACTTCCCTGTAATGCAAGAATTCCTATTTTCATTTTTCTTTTTTATTTTATTTTTTTAATTTTACTTAACAGAAGAAATAACAACTTGGCCAGGCGAGGCGTTAGCCGAGTAGGACTTTGGAACAAAGTCCGTCTGTGCCATGGTTGTTGTTATTTTTTCAACTATCAACATAACAACTAATTTCCTCTTTCTGCCATTTTAACATCTAATTGATCAATCTCAAGACCTTCCATTGCTTCTCCTAATCCTTCAGAAACTTCTGCAACTATTTTTGGATTGTTAAAATGAGTTGTTGCTTGGACAATTGCTTTTGCACGAGTTGCAGGATTACTACTTTTGAAAATTCCTGAACCAACAAAAACACCATCACAACCCAATTGCATCATTAAAGCAGCATCTGCTGGAGTTGCAATTCCACCTGCAGCAAAATTAACAACAGGTAATCTTTGTAACTCTTTAACTTGCTTGACTAATTCTATTGGAACTTTATACTCTTGTGCTTTTTGTTCTAATACAATATCATTCATATCTTTTAATGCTAAAATTTCTGCACTCATTTGCTTCATATGTCTAACAGCTTCAACAACATTTCCTGTTCCTGCTTCTCCCTTGGTTCTAATCATAGATGCTCCTTCATTTATTCTTCTTAGTGCTTCTCCTAAATTTCTTGCACCGCAAACAAATGGAACCTTATAATTATGTTTATTAACATGTGCATTTTCATCAGCTGGAGTTAGAACTTCACTTTCATCAACATAATCTATTTCTAATGCTTCTAGAATTTGCGCTTCAACAAAATGACCTATTCTTGTTTTAGCCATTACTGGAATTGTAACAGATGCTTGAATTTCTTTAATCATTTTTGGATCTGACATTCTAGCAACTCCACCATCTGCTCTGATGTCTGCTGGTACTCTTTCTAAAGCCATTACTGCAACTGCTCCTGCTGTTTCTGCTATCTTTGCTTGATCAGCTGTGACTACATCCATTATCACACCACCTTTCAACATTTTTGCTAAGCCAACTTTTGTTTCATAAGTATTAGTTTCCATGTTTACACCCTCTATTGTATTTTTACTATATTTTGTGCTATTTTATACTAATTGGGGTTTTTGGTGAGTATATAAAGATTATTGAACTAGAATAAAAATTTCGAATTAATTGTAACTACTACTTGTAGATAAATTTATAAAATAAACTGGAATACTTTGGATTATGGCAAGTATAGAAGATTATTTCGCAAGGAATCGAATTATTGCAAAAGGAATTTATAATGTTCCTCCTGAATTTATTAGGGTAACCAGAATCCCAGATGATGAAGAATATTATGAAGAATATTATAGAACTGGACTAGATGATTTTTTTGAATGTGTTAATTTTCATCCTAATAAAAGACTTTTTACCTTAATATTGTCACTTGTAGAAGATTTTCAAGATCTATTTGAACCTTGTTGCCAATCTGGTCTTTTTGGTTCTTATATTGCTGGTAATCATGATGGAACTTATAGAGGAATGGATATTAATCAATTTGCAATAGAAAAAGCAAAACAAAGAGCAATAGATAATGAACTTGATCCAAATATCTTTCAACAAGGTAATATTTTTGAATATGAAGAAGAACATGAAGCAATTGTTGGTAGATATGTTATTAATAGAAAAAGAGATGGAGTCTATCCAGAGATGGTTGAAAAAGTTTGTAATATAAGCAGAAATATTATTTTAGTACAAACAGTTTATGGAAATAATTCACAGGAACAAATTTTTGAATCATACAAAAGAGAATTTGCTAAACATAATTATTCTTTTGAAGTTCTTGCAAAATCAATTAAAACACTAACATCAGATTCATATTCTTTTGTCTTTAAAGCTTCTAAGTAATTATTTTATTTAATAAATAATTAGTATTAAAATACTCTTGTTTGATAACCAATGCTTTCAAATTGGCTTTTTATTATTGGATAATCATTTAATGAGGTAAGATGACTTTCAGCTTCTAATCCAACTATTACTAATTCATCACGTCGTGTATTGATAAGCTCACCATTGCGTACCATTTTATGAACTGCTCTTAATTTTGGTAAATCAGTATCTTTAATTCTAGCAAAAATTGAATAAACCTTAACATCATCTCCAACATGTAATTGTTTTGTAAAACTATATTTTGAATTTCTTAAAAATAAACCAAGTCCATGATTACCAAGTTCTTCTTTTGTAAGTTTCCACTTTTTTTGAAGTTCTATTCTAGGTTCATAATAAAAAACGCCAAAGAATTCATTGTCAACATGATGGTAAATAGAATTTTCGCCATCAGTCTTTCCAATTTTGAATGAAACACAAGTATCATATTCTTTTCCTCTAAATACTATGTCATCTACTTTTCTTAAATCTTCTACTTTGACAACAAATTCTAAATCTTTTCTCATATCTCAAATAAATTAAGCTTGTTTTTTAAACCTTTCTATTGGAATATTAACTTCTTATCTTTTTCTGTCAGAATTCTATGTTTTCCTTCTCTTAAATCACCTAAATTTAATTTTCCTACTCTAATTCTTTTAAGAAATCTTGCGTTTAAATCTAATTTTTTAAGAATTCTTCTTACAATTCTGTTTTTGCCTTCATGAATTGTTATTTCAATATGTTTTGGATCAATTTTTCTAACTTTTGCAGGGCTTGTTATGCCATCGTATAATTCAACACCATCTTCAATTTCTTCTATCTGCTCATCATTAATTGGGTTAAACAATCCTGCTAAATAAGTTTTTTTAATTTCATACCTTGGGTGCATTATATTATTTGCAAAATCACCATCGTTTGTTAATAATAATAAACCTGAAGTGTTATAATCAAGTCTACCAATTGGAAAAACTCTTTCTTTAATCTTAACAAAATCTACAACTGTTTTATATTTATCATCTTTTAATGCAGTTACACAACCAACTGGCTTGTTAAACATTAAATAAACTTTTTTTTCTTTATTTACTAACTTTCCATCAACATGAATTCTATCTTTTTCACTTGCTTTATCTCCTATGCTAATTACTTTACCATTAACCTTAACTCTACCTTCTTCAATCAATACTTCGGCATTTCGTCTAGAACAATGACCATAATTACTTAAAAGTTTTTGAACACGATGTGTTTCTACCATAATTCTAAGTTTGTTAGAAGAAGTATATAAAACTTTTCAGAACATTTGATTAAGCAACCATTCTTCTTCTTCCTTCTAATGCTACTTCATAACCTGCTTCAACGTCTATTTGTGCTTTTCTCATTTTTGAAACAAGCCATTGAACTTGTTCTTCAAGTTCTGATGATGAGGAGAATGGAACAATTACTTTACCTTCTTCATGTAATTTTTTAAGCTCAGTTCCTTCTGCTTTAACATATCTAGAAATAATTACTTTATCTGCTCTCTCTTTGAACATTAATGATCTCATATTTTGTTTCATAAATTTTATTGTTTCTTCTAATGCATCCCAGCTTGATTGGAATTTTCCATTATCATCATAAAATCCTTGCCCAGTAGCTCCAACCATCACAATGCTTTTTATTTTTTTGAATCCTGCAGATTGTAATTTTTTAATTGCTTTGCCCTTTTGTTCTGCACTAAATGGTTTTCCTAAAAATGCAGAAGTAGCATTATGTGCTGTTTCTATACCAATCAATACTCTGTTTAATCCATTATTATATAGTGCTTTTAAATAATTTTCTGGTGTTGAATTTATTGTCGGGGTTCCAACAAATCCATACATCTTTTGTATTTCTGGAAATAATTCATAAAATGCTTTTACTATTGTGATTGGGTCTGGAATATTTGCATCTTTTTGATTTGCAAAATAATTTAATAATATGTCAGATGAATTTATGAACCCTTCATACATTCTATTCATATGGTTGCCATGATATTTTTCAACAACTCTTCTTGCTCGTTCTAATTTTTCATAAAGCTGTTCAATATTTGAAGCAACGTATTTTCTACCTTTTTCTGGGCAACCTATACAACCACCAAAACATCCTATTGCAGCTGTTAACACAACCATTGTGTCATTATATTCTGGAATTATTTGATCATCATCAAAAAATTTTCCAAATTCCCCGAATCTCGCAATAACTTGATCAGCTCTCCACTTAAATAAATCTCTTTTGTCTTCTTCATAAAAAGTTAATTGAAAAATGGCATCATAAATCTGGTCAAGTTCTGTTTTTAATTTTTCATCTCCTAATGAAAGCTCCCCTTGGTTAGATCTAAAATGTCCATAACTATTACTTCTTTCAATTATTGTATTTAAATTACCTTCAGTATTATATTGTTCAAATGACTGGACAAGACCTGTTTGTCCCATAATTACTTTATCTCCTCCTTTTGTCATATACCAAAAAGTAGGATCTTCATCTCTTTCTGTTCCATAAACTAAGCAAAGCTCTGCAAGCTCTCCATTTTGTGTTCCTGCAGCAACAACTCTATGTGGTGGAGTATAACCTCTTAATCCAGTTATTAATTTGCTAAATTCATCTGGTTGTGTTAATTGAAGATTTCTATACAAACCCATAGATTGAACATTTGATTCACTCATTCACCAAACTTTCTTACTTCTACCATATAAACCTTCCTGAAAGAATTATTCTGATTGGAATAAGGGGTATTCTTATAATTTAATTAGAAAATAGAGTAAGCTTTATAAAGAGGTGTGGGTTCCAATATGTTAACCTATGATTAGTGAGGGCATAGTTGCCTGAAGGAGGTTAAAAGAAATTCTTTTAATCTTATATTGTTAAAATCATATTGTTAAAATTTAATGAGGAGGTAATACATATGGCAGAAGAAATGAGTAAAGAAATGGCTGATAAAGTTCTAGAAGCTATTGAAATTGCTAGAACAACAGGAAAAATTAAGAAAGGAGCAAATGAAGCTACAAAAGCAATAGAAAGAGGACAAGCAAAGTTAGTTGCTTATGCATCAGATGTTCAACCACCAGAAGTTGTAATGCATTTACCATTATTATCAAAAGAAAAGGGTATAAAATGTTACAAAATTGGTACAAAAGAAGAATTAGGAGCAGCAGCAGGATTACAAGTTGGAACAACAGCAGTTGCAATTACACTTGAAGGGGATGCAAAAAATCTTCTTAAGGAATTAGCATAATTATAGCGTGATAAAATGGCAGGAAAAAAATTAGGAAAGAAAGGAAAAGAAGAAGAAGTAAAGAAAGGTGGAATTACTTTCTCACAAGCTTACCCTGCTAGTGTTGAAGAAGTCATTGGAAGGACTGGTACTAGAGGAGAAGCAACCCAAGTAAGATGTAAAATCTTAGACGGGAGAGATGCTAATAAAATCATACGAAGAAATGTTAAAGGACCTGTTCAAGTTGGTGATGTTTTAATGCTAAGAGAAACAGAAATCGAAGCAAAAAGATTAACTAAAGCAGGA
This sequence comes from Candidatus Woesearchaeota archaeon, assembly GCA_018657385.1. Taxonomy (GTDB): domain Archaea; phylum Nanobdellota; class Nanobdellia; order Woesearchaeales; family DSVV01; genus JABHXF01. Next base: position 6,745 of record JABHXF010000056.1, read on the forward strand.
CGAGGGTCACAATAATAAGGTTTTGAAGGTTTGGAGTTAGGAAGGTTTGGAAGGTTATTTACCTTCCTAACCATCTGAACATTCCAGACCTTCCTAACCTTTTCATTCAAGGAGGTATTCACAATGAAATGCACTTTTTGCGGGGAAACAATCCCTAAAGGTACAGGCAAAATGTTTGTTAAATTAGATGGTAAGATACTTTATTTTTGTTCAAAAAAATGTGAGAAGAACATGTTAAAATTAAGAAGAAAACCTCACTCAATAGCTTGGACAAAAACATCACACGAAAATAAAAAATTAGCTACAAAATCAAAAAAATAAAAGGTGGATAAAATGACTCAAAAAACATTGATATTATTGAAACCAGATGCAGTTGAAAGAGGTCTATGTGGGGAAATTTTACATAGATTTGAAAGAGCAGGTCTAAAAATCATGGGTATGAAAATGGTTTGGATAGACAAAGTTTTTGCTGCAAAACATTATGATGCACACGTGAAAAAAGATTTTTACAAAAGTTTAGAAGAATATATCACTTCTGGACCAGTATTAGCAATTGTTCTTGAAGGTGTAAGTGCAGTTACAATTGTAAGAAAAATGGGCGGAGATACTGAACCGAAAAAATCACTACCTGGAACAATCAGGGGAGATTTTGCAGTGCATTCATATGATTATGCAGACAACAAAGGCATCTCAATCAAAAATTTGATTCATGCTTCAGGAACTGCTAAAGAAGCAGAAGCAGAAATAAAAATGTGGTTTAGCGACGAAGAATTACATAGTTATGAAGCAGTTCATGAGAAACATACAAGATAATAAAAGTTTGGATGGTTTGGAGTTTGGATGGTTTGGAAGGTTTTTACCTTCTTAACCCTTCATACATTCCAAACCTTCCCTACTTTTTCCAATGGAGGTAATAATTATGGCTGAAAAAATGGTTGAAAAAGTAACCAGATTAATGAAAGATCAAACTAAAATTAGGAATATTGCTATTGCAGCACATATTGATCACGGGAAAACAACTTTCTCAGACAATTTGTTGTCTGGATGTGGTATGATGAGTGAAGAGTTAGCAGGGAAAGCTTGTCAGTTAGATTTCCATGGTGACGAACAAGAAAGAGGAATTACAATTGATACTGCAGCAGTTAACATGGTGCATGATTTTGAAGGTCAAGAATTTTTAATTAACTTACTTGATACTCCTGGACACGTTGACTTTGGTGGAGACGTTACAAGAGCAATGAGAGCTGTCGATGGAGCAATTGTTTTATGTTGTGCTGTTGAAGGTATCATGCCGCAAACAGAAACAGTATTGAGACAAGCTTTAAGAGAAAGAGTTAAACCAATTCTTTTCATTAACAAAGTTGATAGATTAATCAAAGAATTACAATTAACTCCTGAAGCAATGCAAGAAAGATTTGTTAAAACAATTACTAGTGTTAACAAATTAATTAAAGAAATTGCTGAAGAAGAATATGGAGAAAAATGGCAAACAAATGTTCAAGATGGTAGTGTTTGTTTTGGTAGTGCTTTCCATAATTGGGCTTTATCATTAAATTACATGAAAAAGAATGGAATTACTTTTAAAGAAATTATAGATGCTTACTCTGGAGGAGATGAGGAACAAATTAAGGGTTTAAGAAAAAAAGCACCTATTCACGAAGTTATTCTTGACTCTGTAATTCAACATTTACCTAATCCAGCGGATGCTCAAAAATATAGAATTCCAAAAATTTGGAGAGGAGATGTTGAGAGTGAAGATGGTAAAGCATTAACAACTTGTGATCCTAATGGACCATTATATTTTATCATTACTAAGATTGTTGTAGATCCTCAAGCTGGTGAAATCAGTTCTGGAAGACTTTTCTCAGGAACATTGGATAAAGGACAAGCTGTACATTTGAACAGAGCAAAACAAGATTTAAGAGTTCAGCAAGTATTTATTTACAATGGCGCAAAGAGAGAAATTGTAGATCATATTCCAGCAGGAAATATTGTTGGTGTTGCAGGATTAAAAGCAATGCCTGGTGAAACAATTACTTTAGAAGCAGTGGAAACACCTTTCGAAGAAATTACTCACATCTTTGATCCAGTTGTTACAAAAGCAATTGAAGCAAAAAGTCCATCAGATCTTCCAAAGTTAATTGATGTTTTAAGAGTTGTTCAAAAAGAAGACCCTTGCATTAAAATTGAAATTAATGAAGAAACAGGAGAACATTTGATGAGTGGGATGGGGGAATTACATTTAGAAGTTATTGAAAATAGGATTAAGACTGAAAAATGTATTGAAGTTAAAACTTCTCCACCAATTGTTGTTTATAGAGAAGCAATTGTAAAACCAAGTGAAGAAGCAATGGGTAAATCTCCAAATAAACACAACCATTTATTTTTCAAGGTATTGCCAGTTCCTGATGTTATTACAAAAGCAATCAAGAAAGGCGATCTTCCTAGTGGAAGAATCAAGAAAAAAGATCTTGTATTAAGGGATCAGTTAATTGAATTAGGAATTGATTCAAAATTAGCTCCTAAAATTAAAGATATTTTTGAAGGTAACTTGTTTTTTGAAGCAACAAGGGGACAAGTTCACATGGGAGAAATAATTGAAATGGTTATGGACATGTTTGAAGATGTTATGAATGCAGGTCCTTTAGCTAGAGAACCATGTACAAAAGTAATGGTTATTATGACTGATTGTAAATTACACGAAGACGCAATTCACAGAGGTCCAGCCCAAGTTTATCCTGCTGTAAGAGAAGGTATCAGAGCAGCAATGAGCATGGCTGCACCAATGTTATTTGAGCCAATTCAAACATTATTGTTTGATTCTCCAGATGAATACATGGGAGAAATCTCAAAATTAGTTGGTAATAAGCGTGGTCAACTATTAGACATGAAACAAGAAGGTAGTACTGTTGAGATTAAAGCAAAGATGCCAGTTGGTGAAATGTTTGGGTTAAGCAATGATCTTAGAAGTGCAACTGGTGGTCGTGGAAGTAGTTCAGTTATTGACCAGAGCTTTGAAAGATTACCTGATGAATTGCAAAACAAGATAATTGGTCAGATTAGAAGCAGAAAAGGATTGGCTGATAACCAGTAAATTAAATCTTTAATTAGATTTTTTTATTTTTCTTATTTCTTCATATTTTTGTTGATATTGTTCTATAAATAGTAATCTTTATAAATAATTAACTACTCTCTGGTAGTTATGGTGAGTTATTGGGTGAATTTATGGATGTAAGTGAGTTAGAAAAAAAATTATTGTATCATGGTGTTCCCGAGGGTGTTAGTAGAAGGATTTGTGCAGATGTAGCTGGGCCTATAACTTCTAATAATGTTGTATTAAATCCTGATGAACTTTATCCTATTTATGTTACTAATGATGATGGTGATTTTATTTGGTTGAACAAAGCAATGGCTGATCTTTTTGATTGCACAAAAGAAGAACTTATGGCAATAAATGTTTCTTCTTTATATGTTAATCCAGAAAAAAGAATTGAATTATTAGAACAAATTAGGAAAACTGGAAGAGTAAATGAATATGAAGTTGAATTAAAGACAAGAACAGGAAATAGGCAATGTAAAATTAATACTTCTATTATAGCATCTGAAAAAGGGCCATTATACCAAGGAACTATTAGAGATATTACTTACAAAAGAATGGCAAATGAACAGAAAAGAATTAATGATGTGTTACTTGCTGCTCAAACCGTTAATCAAAGGGATATGCATGATGTTAATAATGCTCTTGGTGGTGTCAAGGGTAATGCACAACTTCTTAAGCAAGAATTAACTCGTCTTGGGCTTTATACTGGGAGGGTCGCTTCTTTTAATGATGCAATCTTGGAAGGGACAGAACGTGCTGTTATTGGTGTTGAATCTATTAGGGGTATACTTTCAAGTAATGAGGTTTCTAAGGATTTAGATATCAATAAAATTGTTGAGACGCTTATTTCTATGGTTACTCCAAATCCTAGGCTTAATGGGTATTCTATTAAAACTAATTTAAAAGCTAATTTACCTATACATGCTATTAAATCAGATTTATATAGGGTAATTGAAAATTTGATAATTAATGCAGCAGAATCAAAATCAAAAGGTGGGGAAATTATTGTTTCTAGTGCAAATTCTAGATTAACTCATGATTATTATCATGGGATTAAAATACCTAGTGGTTCTTATGTTAAACTTTCTGTTCAAGATTTTGGTTGTGGTATGGATGAAGATGTATTGAAAAAGGCTCTTCATGAAAGAGTTAGTACAAAGAGAAGTAATGGTGGTTTTGGTCTGTATAATGTAAATGCTATTGTTAATTCTTATGGTGGGTATATTACAGTTACAACTGCTTTGGGTGAAGGAACTACTTTTGATATCTATTTACCAGCAATAGTTGATAGAGGTATAGAAGATATTGAGGTAACTCCTACATTTAATGAGTTAGGTTATAATATTGTTGGCTATAACCCTGAAGATAAGCGTATTTTAATTGTAGAAGATGAGGAATCTATAAGGGACTTACTTGGGTCTTATCTAACTAGTGTTGGTTATAATGTTGAAGTTGCATCTTCTGCATATGAGGGGGCAGAAATGTTCTTGGAAGGTTTAATTTCTGTAGGGTCTTATGATCTTGTATTAACAGATGTAAATATGCCTGGTCTAACAATAAATGGTCAAGAGAATAATGGGGCCGAGGGATTGGATCTTGCAAGGTTTGTTATTGACAAATCTAATGTTTCTGTGGTTTTAATGTCTGGTTATCGTACTCAGGAAATGCAAAATAAAGTGTGTGGTGGAATTAAAGATATTATTTTTAAACCTTTTAATATTGCTGATTTAGAGTTGGCAATTGTAAGGGTATTGGGGGATTCTAGTTTATGATTGGCTTGTATAGGCTAGACTTTGTGTCTTTGCTCTCGTAAATTATAGTAAAGTTTATAAATCCCTGCTTTTTATACTCAAAAATGCTCAATTAAATCATATGGGCTTAAAAATAAAAAAAGAGAGCAAATAAAGCTTTATTTTAGCTAAATGAATATGGAGGGATTAATATGGCATCAGATAAGGTACATATAAACTTGGTTTTCATCGGTCACGTAGATCATGGTAAATCAACATCAGTAGGACGTTTATTGTTCGATTCAGGTAATATTGACGAACAAACAATGAGAAAACTTAAAGAAAAGGCTCAAGAACTGGGTAAAGGTGGCTTTGAATTTGCATTTGTAATGGATAATTTAAAGGAAGAAAGAGAAAGAGGAGTTACAATTGACTTAGCTCACAAAAAATTCGAATCTTCAAAATACTTCTTTACAATAATCGACGCCCCAGGGCACAGAGACTTTGTTAAGAACATGATTACAGGAGCTTCACAAGCAGACGCAGGTGTTTTATCTGTTGCAGCTAATGATGGAGTTATGGCTCAAACAAAAGAGCACGTATTCTTGTCAAAAACATTAGGAGTTAACCAATTAATAGTATCTGTTAACAAAATGGACATGAAAGATTATGCAGAAGATGTATTTAATCAAGTTAAAGAACAAGTATCTGCTTTGTTAAAAACTGTTGGATATAAACTTGAAGAAGTTCAATTTATTCCGATTTCAGCTTTACAAGGAGAGAATGTTGCTAAAAAATCTGATAAAATGCCTTGGTACAAAGGTCCAACTTTATTAGAAGCATTAGATAATTTAAAAGAACCTGATAAACCAACAGAATTACCATTAAGATTACCTCTTCAAGATGTTTATAACATCACAGGTATTGGTGTAGTTCCAGTTGGAAGAGTTGAAACAGGTGTCATGAAAATTGGCGATAAAGTTATTGCAGTTCCAGGAAGAGAAGGTAAAGGTGTTCCAGGTGAAGTAAAGAGTATTGAAATGCATCACGAACAATACCAAAAAGCCGGACCAGGAGATAACATTGGATTTAACGTTAGAGGTTTTGGTAAAAAAGATATTGCAAGAGGCGATGTTTTAGGCCATGCTGATAATCCACCAAGTGTTGCAACTGAATTTACAGCACAAATGGTTGTATTAAATCATCCAACTGTTATTACAATTGGTTATACACCAGTATTCCACATACATACAGCACAGGTTGCTTGTCAAGTTGTAGCAATTGAGAAAAAGCTAAACCCAGCAACTGGTGAAGTATTAGCTGAGAACCCAGACTTTATTAAGAATGGTGACGCAGCTATTGTAAGAATCAAACCTGTTGCACCTTTAGTAATTGAGACACAAAAAGAAATTCCTCAATTATCTAGGTTCGCTATCAGAGATAGTGGAACAACAGTAGCAGCTGGTATGTGTATGAGCTTAACAAAGAAGGAATAATTCCTTTAATTTTTTTATTTTTAAAATTATAATTATTCATGATTACCAAATGGTTTTCATGTTGTAGGGAAAAAACATGCAAAAAGCAAGAATAAAATTAGCAAGCACAGACATTGATAAGATTAATGAGGTATGTCAACATATCACTGAAATCTCAGAAAAGACTGGAGTAGACATGAGAGGTCCAATTCCATTACCAACTAAAAAGTTAAAGTTGACAACAAGAAAAAGTCCTTGTGGAGA
>JABHXF010000057.1 GCA_018657385.1 Candidatus Woesearchaeota archaeon
GAACCTGAACCTGAAGCAGAACCTGAACCTGAAGCAGAACCTGAACCTGAAGCAGAACCTGAAGAAATAACTGAAGAATCTGAAGAAGTTGATGATCTTGAAGAACGTGAATCAGTTGAAGAAAAAGATAAAGTTGAGCAAGCTCAACAAAGTTCTAGCGAAGCTGAACCAGAACCTGAAGAAGTAAAAGAAGAACCAGAAGAAGAGCCAGAAACGAAAAAAGGATTCTTTTCAAAGATTACTGATATTGTTACTAAAACAACATTAAATGAAAAGAAATTTAATGAATTATTTTGGGAAATGGAACTTGTATTATTAGAAAATAATGTTGCTGTTGAAGTTATTGATAAAATTAAACAAGACTTAAAAGAAAAAGTAGTTGGCCAGGCAATTAAACGTGGACAATTAGAACAAGAAATATTTAAAACATTAGGGAAGTCAATTGAAAGTTTATTTGATGTTGAAAAAATAGATTTAATCAAAAGAGTTGAAGAAAAGAAAAAAACAGGAGAACCACTTGTAATTTCTTTTATTGGTGTTAATGGTTCTGGAAAGACAACAACTATTGCAAAAGTTGCAAGATTATTTCAAAATTATAAATTAAAACCTGTTATTGCAGCTGCAGATACATTTAGAGCTGCTGCTATACATCAAATTGAAGAACATGCTAATAACTTAAATGTTAAACTTATTAAACATGATTATGGTTCAGACCCAGCAGCTGTTGCATTTGATGCTGTCAAATTTGCAAAACAAAGAAATTTTGATGTTGTTCTAATTGATACTGCTGGTCGTCTACATTCAAATGTTAACTTAATGGATGAAATGAAAAAGATTATTAGAGTTTCAAAACCAGATATTAAAATATTTATCGGAGAAGCAATCACTGGAAATGATTGTGTTGAACAAGCAAAACAATTTGATGAAGCAGTTGGTATTGATGGTGTAATTCTTTGTAAAGCAGATGTTGATGATAAGGGTGGGGCTGCTATATCTGTAAGTCATGTAACTGGTAAACCAATTCTTTATTTAGGTATTGGACAAGGTTATGATGATCTTAAAGAATTTAATAAAAGTATTGTAATGGATAATTTAGAATTAGAACTATAAAATTTAGAGGAAATTAGATATGTCTGGAAAAATCACATCTGAGAAAATTGAGTTTAAAGAAAAGTTTATTGAAAGATATTCTAAATTAACTGATTTTGAAAAATTTAAAGAATATTCTCTTGAATTTTTAAGAAGATCTATTAGAGTTAATACTTTGAAAACTTCAGTAGCGGAATTAAAAAAAAGTTTAGAAAAAAATTGGTTATTGGAACCGATACCCTGGTGTAAAGATGGTTTTTGGATAGAACATAAAGGGGAAGAAAAAGAAGATGAAAATGGGAATATAGAATTAGTTAAAAGAAGAGATGTTGGAAACATTCCTGAGCATCAATTAGGTTATTTTTATATTCAAGAAGCAGCATCAATGATACCACCTCTTGTGTTGCAACCAAAACCAGGAGATATGGTATTAGATATGTGTGCTTCACCTGGTTCAAAAACAACTCAAATAGGAATGTATATGGATAATGAAGGGATATTAGTAGCAAATGATTATAAATATGATCGAATAAAATCTCTTGGATTAAATGTTCAAAGATGTGGTTTAAGCAATTGTGTAATTACATTAATGATGGGCCATTTATTATCAAAACTTCAAGAAAATAATAAAGAAGGGGTATTTGATAAAATTCTGGTAGATGCTCCTTGTAGTGGAACAGGAACAATTCGTAAAAGTTTGAAAACATTAAGAATATGGAATCCAAATGTTGTTAGGAGAATTGCAGGTCAGCAAAAGCAACTTATAGATACTGGTTTTAAATTATTGAAAAAAGGTGGGACATTAGTTTATAGTACTTGTACTTTAGAGCCAGAAGAAGATGAAGGTATTATCTCCTGGCTTTTGGATAAATATGATGGGGAAAGTGAAGAATCTAAATGTATGAAAGCAAAAGTTGAAAAGATTGAACTAAAAGGATTAGTAAGATCTAAACCAATTATGGAATTTGAAGGAACTAAATATAATTCTAAAGTAAAAGATTGTTTAAGAATCTGGCCTCAAGATAATAATACTGAGGGTTTCTTTGTTTGTAAAATCCAAAAGATTTAACTTAATTACATCAATTTTTCCGAAGTCGTATTAATAACTACAACGCACCCTTTTAAATCTATAATACATACTTATACATATGGGAAGAATAGTTGATCCTCTATCATTTTTTACATCTTATCTTGGTGTGAATCCAAGTGTTGGTTGTCCAAATAGTTGTGGCTATTGTATGTTAGAGAAAGATACACCAAATCCAGGTGTTGTTAGAAATGTTGCTACACCACGAATGACTTTAGATTTATTGTTGAATGATGAGAAAGTAACAAGTACAAGTCCTTTGGCTTTTTATAATCTTTCTGATCCATTTCTTAGAGATAATGTTTCTGATCTTTTACATATTTTAGAAGGTCTTGAAAAAGCAGGGAGACAAAATATTGTTGCATTGATTACAAAATTAAATCCAAAAAGAACTTCTCCTGAAAAAGAAGTATTGGGAAGAATTGCAGCACTGAAAAGTATAAAACCAGTAATTCTTGTTTCATATGCAAATCTTCCAAGAGAAATTGAACCAGTCTCAAAAAAAGCAAGGATTGAGTTGATGGAAAGTGCAAAAGGATTAGGTATTCCTGTTGTACATTATGCACGTCCTTTATATCATGGTTGGACACCTCATGAAAAAGTTATTGAGATGGCTAAAGAGACTGCTAATGTTGTCGATAGTGTTGTTATAGGCGGGATAAAACTACAAAAAGATATTAGGAATAGATTATCTAAAACAGGAGCAGAAATGCCTTCTTATAGTGATGATGAAGGAAGAAGAATTGAAATTAATTATAGGAATTCTGTAGTGGATGCTTTTGAAAAAGTCAATAAAGATCTTGGTGTATTTTACAATACTTCTTGTGGTATAAGCAATGCTCTTAAGATTCCTCATTACATGGGCTTTCAGTGGAATTTTGCTCTTAACAATAAATCAGGTTATTGTAAAAAACCATGTCAAGATGAACAAAGAGATAGATGTAAATTTGCAGAGCCACCAATTAAATCTTATGAAGAAAGACAAGATGAAACTCCAGAGTATAGGGAGATAAGAAGAACAGAAGAAAGAAAAGTACAAGTATTTTTGAAACGTTTTGGATTAGGCAGAACAATGTATGTGATAAAGCATGGTTATGTAAATCTTTTTGCAGATATAAATACACATGAAAGACGTAGGATGATGCAGCATATTGGAATGTTTGTAAGAACAAAATATCAATTGAGAAATATGAAAAAGGTTGAGCAGATATTTTGAGTTTATTGTTTATCCCACAACAATCAATACACCGGCTGCAATATAAGCTGTAATTACTAAACCATAAAATATTTTCATTTCAAAGAATAAATTATCATGTATTGTTTCTGGTGTTCTTATTGTTTTTTTATCATCTTCAATTATAATATCCATCTGTTTCACCTAATTGTTTAATCATTACATGAGCTTTTTTTGAATGCATCTTCTTCTACTATAATATTATATTCTTCACATTCGTATTTTTTATTATAATCATCCCATTCTAATTTTTCAGGATCAAATTTAGAATCTTCACATTCAATACTAACTTTATGACATCCATCTTTTAGACAAGTTTCTGTAAATTTCATACATTTAAGATAACCTTTTTCTAAACAATATTGTTCAATTCTTTTTTCTTCACTCCAAAATTCGCCATTTTCTAGCTTTTTCTTTTGTTTATTCCATACTTTTGTTTTGGTTTCATATTCATCTAATTGTTCAATTATCTTTTGTTTTTCTTGCCATGTTTTAGAATTATCAAATTCTTCTTTTTCAATAACATATTCTTGCATTTGAATTCCGGTTGGATGGTCATATACTTCATATGTAACCATCTTAACAGGAGCTTGAATGTTAGCTTGTGTTAAAGTAGTAGAATTATCACTATTACCACAGCTAACTAAAAGAAATGCTAATATGCTTAAAATCACTATAGTTAATAATTTCTTCATTTTAAATCCCCAAAACACTCCAAATACTTGGAATATTACTCTTAGAGATGTCTTTCTTTATAAATGTTTCGTTTATTAACTACTTCAGGGTAGTGTTTTGTTTTCCAATCTTTAAAAAATTATATAAACTTCTCAAAATTTCCTTATAATACAACATGACGCAAGACCAAAGAGATAAAAAAATAGTGGATTTTGATGTGCATCTTAAACAGAGTGCACTTAATAAGAGCTATTTAGGTGGGCAGATTCTTCAGGCTTTGGCTAGTACTATTAGATATTTTAATGTAGAACAATCTCTTCTTGCAACTTATTCTATGCATAGATCAGATATTCCTGGGATTTCTTTGTTTTCGTTTGATTCTGGGAGTGAACTAGAAAATTTTGTATCTGGAGAAAATGTTACTATTTCCATGACAAGTTATAATCCTAATGATAAAGGTAATTTTGTTGTATATATTGAACCACTTATATTTACAAAAGAATATGAAAGAATTTCATGTAGAACAGTTAAAAAAACTTTTGATAATCCTAATGATATGAATGAAGTATTCAAAAGAATGTATCATGAGCTTAGAAATATACCATCTTGATTGTCTTTTTCTACATTTCTGTCTTTTTTATGTTTCTTCCACAATATTTTGAATATTTTTAGATAATTTTCAAATCTTCCTATTTTTAATGAAAAGCGTAAAGTTTATATATAACAAATGAAATCAATTTCATATGAAAGATAATTCATGTATGGCTGCATCTTCATATAAGGATTTTTTTGTGAATTTTGCCAACAAAACAAAAATGGACATAATTGCTGCTTTGAGAAAAAAGCCTTTATGTGTTGGAGAAATAGCTGAAGCAATTAATGAAGAACAAAGTAAAGTATCACATAGTTTAAAGAAACTAACTCAATGCAAAATACTAGAAGTTAAACAAGAAGGTAAAAAAAGAGTTTATACCTTAAATCATGATACTGTTTTGCCAATATTACAGATAGTTGAAAAACATGTACATCAATATTGTGCAAAAAATTGCCCACTGAAATGTTTGGGCTGTAAAAAGAAATAAAATTTTATTTTAAGAAATTCATTGATGAATGAGAAAATAGAAACAACAATAGCGCTGACGTGACGGGGGATGTCCCATTCGGGGTGTCACGTAGGGCATTTTTCTGAAAGAAAAATGACCGTCAGCAGCCATTATTGTTGTTTATATTTTCGTAATAAGATATAATTAAAAACAAAAGGTGCAAAACAAAATGAGATTTAAACTAATATATATGGACAACGGTGCAACAACTAAGATAGATGAAAATGTATTAAAATCAATGATGCCTTACTTTACTGAAAAGTATGCTAATCCTTCATCATCACATTCATTTGGTCAAGATGCAAAAGATGCAGTAGACAAAGCAAGAGGGAGAATTGCAAAAGCAATAGGAGCAGATGAACATGAAATATTTTTTACTTCAGGAGGAACTGAATCAAACAATTGGGCTTTGAAAGGATTAGCATTTGCTGCAATGAATGCTGGAAAAATAGATGCATCTGGGAAAAAAATAAAAAGTGGAGAACATAAAAATCATATCATCACAACTAAAATAGAACACAAAAGTATTCTTAATGTCTGTGAATGGTTAAAAGAAAATGCAGGATTTGAAACAACTTATTTAGATGTAGATAAAGATGGTTTTGTAAATCCAGAAGATATTAAGAAAGCAATTACTAAAAAAACATTGCTTGTATCTATAATTCATGGGAACAATGAAGTTGGTACTATTCAAGATATAGAAACAATTGGAAATATTTGTAAAAATGCAGGTGTGTTATTTCATACTGATGTATGTCAAAGTTTTACTAAAACTTTAGTTGATGTTCAAAAACAAAATATTGATCTATTAACATTAAATGCTCATAAAGTTCATGGTCCAAAAGGAATTGGAGCATTATTCATAAGAAAAGGAGTTGAAGTTATGGATTGGCAACAAGGTGGTAACCATGAAAAAGGAATGAGAAGTGGAACAGAAAATGTCCATGGTATTGTTGGGTTTGGAGAGGCTGTTAAAATTGCAATGAAAGATGTTAACAAGAATGTTAAGCATATGATTTTGTTAAGAGATAAACTAATTAAGGTAATAATGGATAATGTTGAGAATGTTAAATTAAATGGTTATTACAAAGAAGGAAATAGTGATAAAAGATTATGTAATAATGTGAATTTTTCATTTTTAGCAATTGAAGGTGAATCATTAGGTGGGTATCTTGACCAAAAATTTGTTTGTAGTTCAACTGGCTCTGCTTGTAATGCAAGAAACTTAGAACCAAGTTATGTGTTAAAAGCTATGGAATTAACAGATGAAGAAGCAAATGGAAGCTTAAGATTAACATTAAGTAAATTTAATACTGAAGAAGAAATTGATTATGTTGCAAAAACAATTCCTAAAATTGTTGAGAAGCTAAGGCATATTTCTCCAATTGGCAAGGTTGTTAATTATTTTAAGAAGAAATGATGAAGGTGATATTATATGTTAAAATATTCAAAAGAAACACTAAAAAGATTTTCAGAACCTAAATTTGCAGGAGAAATGAAAAATCCTGATTCAGTTGGGGAAGAAGGTAACATGAAATGTGGAGATGTAATGAGAATCTATATTAAAGTTAAAGATGATATTATTACTGATATTAAATTCTTAACTTATGGTTGTGTTGCTGCAATTGCATCAACAGATGCATTATGTGAAACTGTTAAAGGTAAAACACTTGATGAGGCAGAGAAATTAACATGGAAAGATGTTGTTGAAGGTCTCGGAGAAGTTCCTTCAATTAAAGTTCATTGTTCAGTTATGGGGATAGATGCATTAAAAGATGCAATTAAAAAGTATAGAGAAGGTATTAAACCTGTAATTAATGATGAAGAAGAATGTTGTGAAGAAATGAAGAATATTGGAAAGATTGATCAGTAATCGAAAAGAATAAATTATTTACTAAATTCTTTATTTTTTCATATAATCTGAAAGATTAGTGACTTTAGAATCTGCAGGCTTTGTTGAATACTTTTTTTTACTTGGATTAGTCCCCATAACTTTATTTCTCATCCTAGGATAAACTGCGATTAATTCTTTATAATAATTTTCTGAAATTGCTCCATCATCAAACATCATCTTTGTAAGTAAAGGGAAATCAGAACCAGTTAAATAACTTATTAAACCCATGTTATTTCCAGTAGATTCATGCTTTCCTGTACAGCAAATACGTTCAATTGTTTCTTTTGGAGAAATATCATTTATTTCGCATGCGCTATATAATCTAAATAAAACATCATAAATTCCTATTTCTTGTAATGTTTTCTTTATTCCTTTTGTTTCTTTGTTTCTATTATAAAAATCAATAACTCCCTCTATAACTTCAGAATCATCACTTTCAGATTCAACTGTTTCTGTAACATTAGTTATTGAATCTGCTGTTTCCCAATCGTCAAGACCATCATAAGTGTCTTTTTTCCATCTATGAAATAATAATTCTACTAATTCTTTTAACTTAAATCTCATAATGATAGTAATAGACTCAAATTTATATGTTTTTTGTGCTATTTCAATGTAAATATTATATCTCTCTTATATTTATCACTCTTTTTTGATAATAGAAAAATTTAAATTCTAATCTGATTTAGGATAATATAGGTGATAACATGAAATTACTATACACAACTACAAAAGATAAACAAGAAGCAAAGGGCATTGCTAAAGAATTATTAAAAGAAAAACTAATTGCATGTGCTAATATTCATGAGATTGAATCTGTGTATGAATGGAAGGCTGAAAAAGATAATAATGAACAAGCTAAAACAGAAATCAAAGAAGAAACTGAAGCAGTGTTAATTGCAAAAACAACTGATGATTTAGTATATGAAGCAATGGAGAAAGTTAAATCAATGCATAACTATGAATGTCCTTGTATCTTAATATTGCCTGTTGAAACTGCAAATAAAGAATATGTAGAATGGGTAAATAGTGTTGTTAAGTAATTTATTTCATTGCTGTTAAACTATGGCTTGGTTGATTATAGTTCGGATAACCTAAATTCATTTTATTTTCTTTAATATCTATACTATAACCTGCTTTTTCTAATAATTGTGCTTGTGAAAGTACAAATAATAATCTTAGTGCACTACTAAACATTCTTTCTCCTTCATGCTTATGGTTATATTTTTCAGTAGCATCTGTTCTTATGCTATGTTTAGGATCATGCATAAGTTTAACTACATTTCCAACTTCATTTTCTGACATTCCTAAGTCGATTAAATAACCTTTCATCAGTTCTAAATATCTCGAGTTAGGATCCATCTTTTCAAGTGCAGAATTATTTAAATAAATTGCTTCTGCGTTATTATTTATTCCAACCATTGTGGTAATATTTCCTAATCCTCTGGGATTTCTAAAACCAGTAACAAAAACTTTTCTGGTTCTTGTAATCTCATCTATATCTAAACTAAAATCATCATATGTTAATAGTTTCTGTATGTATTTAACATTTCTATAACCATTATTATCCATAAGTCTGTTTACTGTATCTTCAATATCATTTGTAATTTCTACTTTTCTATAAAATTCTTCTCCAGCAATATCATTTCTTGGAAATGCTTTATAATTTGTATCTCTTTCAATTTCTTCTGTTGTTAAATGATCAATCATGATAACATTAACATGTGGTTTTTTTTTAGCAAAAGGTCTTGTTAATCTTCTACCTAAATGTGAACCAATATCTATTAATACAAATTCTTCAGAGTCAGGTATTTTATTAAGTGGTGTTTTTTCAAATTCAGACTCAAATATTTCTGCTAATGAAATCAGATTATAATCTTGTCTAAAAATAACTTCCCCAGATATAGGTGGCTGATAAAAGGCAGGATTGCTTCTTCTCCATATTTCTCTATATGCTAACGGATGTATCCATTCTTCAACATCTTCTGCTCTAAAATCTGGTGCTCTATTGGCATCATCCAGATGACCATATTTTCTAAGAAAATTGATTACTTCCTTTAATGATTTTTCTGTTGTTAATGTTACTGTTTGCATAACTAAGACACATTACAAGTCATTTATATGTTTTTCTATTTGTAACTACTCTTAAGAAGTTAATGCCATCAAATTAAATAAGAATTAATTATACATTTGTTTAAGATTTTGTGATTGGATTGCTTCTACTATTCTTGTTTCTCCTCTAAAATCTCTTTGTAATTCTTCTGTAACTTCTTTTATAGGTCTTGCTGCTCTATAAGATCTATCTCTTAATTGAGCATCAATAAAATCACATGCACAAAAAACTTGTTGTAGAAAAAATATTTCAGGATCAGTTCTTCTTCTTTCATCTGGTATATCATGGCCATTTGAATAAACATCTCTTGGATATCTATCTGAACAATGTTCATGATGACCATCAGCAATAGTCGCTATCTTTTCTGGTATTTTGTGTTCATCCATAATAAGATGGCCAAACCTTGTATGTAATCTTACATAACTTCTTTCATCCTCAGAAAATATATCTGTGCTATTATAAAAATCAGGTCTTAATAATTTACCACAATCATGGACAAGAGCTGCTCCATCTAATGTTTCAGTTTCTTCTGTTCCAAGATTCATACCAGTAGCAACAGCATGAACTAATTCAAATAAACTATGTGCATGTATATCCTCAAAAGGTAATTCTCTTCTATATTTTGTAAGAATAGCAGAAATACCTGGAATTCTAACTAATTTATTATATGTACCTTGTCCCAACATGATTTTAGGTAGTAATTGGAACTTTATAAACCTATGTTTTGATTTATAAAACAATTTCAATGAAAATATAGGGTTAATTGCTAATTATTCTAATCAGAATATTTTTGTCAAATATATTTATATAATACAATGAAATTGGCATTATATCTATGATATTAATAATATATAAGGGAAAAGTGAATAAGAGACAAAAATAAAAAAGAGATAAGTGATAAGGAGGAATTAAAAATGAAAAAACAAGGTAAATATTTTTTTACAAGTGAAAGTGTAAGTGAAGGACATCCAGATAAATTATGCGATCAAATAAGTGATGCAGTTCTAGATGCAGCATTTAAGGATGATCCTAACGCAAGAGTTGCTATTGAGTGCTTAGCAAAAACAGGTTTTGTAGTAGTTGCAGGGGAAATGACAACCTCTACATACATTGATATTCAAAAAGTTGCAAGAGAAACAATTAAAGCAGCTGGTTATGATAAACCTGAATATGGTTTTGATGGAAACACATGTGGTGTTTTAGTTAGTATTAGTGAACAAAGTTCAGATATTAGCCAAGGAGTAACAGAAGGAGATGGTTTACATAAAGAACAAGGTGCAGGAGATCAAGGATTAATGTTTGGTTATGCTTCAAATGAAACACCTGAATTAATGCCATTGCCAATTGTTTTAGCACACAAACTACTTTTGAAATTAAAAGATTTTAGAAAAGCTGGAACCCTACCATATTTATGCCCAGATGCAAAATCACAAGTAACTGTTGAATATGATAATGGTAAACCAGTAAGAGTTGATGCAGTTGTTCTTTCAACACAACATTTAGCAAGTGCAACACATGATCAAATCAGAAATGATATGATTGAACAAGTTATTAAACCAATTTGTGGACAATGGCTTGATGAAAGGACAAAATTCTTTGTAAATCCAACTGGACAATTTATATTAGGTGGTCCAGTAGCAGATTGTGGTGTTACAGGAAGAAAAATTATTGTTGACACTTATGGTGGTCATGGTGGCCATGGTGGTGGTGCTTTCTCAGGAAAAGATCCAAGTAAAGTTGATAGAAGTGCAGCTTATGCTGCAAGATATGTTGCAAAGAATATTGTTGCTGCTGGTCTTGCAGATAAATGTGAAGTACAATTAGCTTATGCAATTGGTGTTGCAGAACCAGTTTCTGTTTTAACACAATGCTTTGGAACAAACAAAATTCCAGAAGAGAAAATTTCAGAACTTGTACAAAAGCATTTTCCATTAAAACCATCTGATATTATTTCACAGCTTAACTTAAGAAGACCTATATACAGAAAAACAGCTGCATATGGTCACTTTGGAAGAGATGATCCAGATTTTACATGGGAAAGAACTGATAAAGCAGAATTATTAAAACAAGATGCTGGTCCTATGGGAGAACCTGAAAGAACAGGAGACCAAGTTCCATTAGATGGATGTTAATTTTTTATTTCTTTTTTTCTTTTTTTTTAACAGGCCGACAGGCTCTTTTTGTTCTGATTAATTTTAAAAAATAATATTAAATCCAACAACATGGCCGGGCGAGCTGAAAGCGAGTAGGACTTTAGTCCGTCCGTGCCGTTGTTGTTGTTGGATTTGTTATCAACATATTCAAATTAATTAAAAATTCCTTAGAAGCACGTCCTCCGGACCTAGTAAAAAAAGAAAACTACTTATTCAAGCTAACAATTCTTGCTGCACCATATCCTAGAACTAATGGGATGCATAATATTGCTATCCAATACCATTTTATTGGTAAAAGAATAATAATGATTAATAAAGCTACAAAAATAGTATTAGTTGTATGTAAATTTCTTGGTTTTTTTCTATTATGATAGAGCCTGCCAACTTTTGCATATTCATCTTGCAATGCAAGTCTAGTTTGTGTCATAATTACTTATTTAATTATTATCTATTTAAATTTATTGTATATAATGCTTATAAATTGAACAGAACAATTTACTTTACAAACTTCTTCAATATTTCACTAACTTTCTGGCCATCAACTTTACCCTTAAACTTACCCATGACCATACCCATTAATGCTCCAAATGGTGCTCCTTTGTTTTTATCAACTATTGCTTTTATTTCTTTTTCTAAATCTTTATTATCAACTTGCTTGAATTTAGATAAATCAATTGTTTTTCCCTTAGCAATTGTTAATAAAAAGTCTTCAATAGCCCCAACACCTGCTTTTGTTGCTGCTTCAAATACTTTTTCAAGATTTTTTTCGTCTTCAAGTTTCTTCATTTGTTCATCATTTAAATTATGTTTTTTCTTCATATGTAATAATTTAGGCAACATTGTTTCTGCAATAAATGCAGGTTTTAATTTAGAAAATTTTTTTACAAATCTTTCAAACTCATCAACTTTATGTTTTTTAGCTAATAAATCAGCAAGATCTTTTGCTAATCCATAATCTTTAATCCTTGTTGCTTTTTCTGCAATTAGTTCTGGCAATTTTAATTTATCCAAATAACTTTTAGTTACAACTGTTCCAATAATATCTGTTTCTGGATACATTCTAGCTGCACCAGGCATTGGTCTCATAAAAGATGTTGTTCCATCTGGTTTAGCCATACGTACTTCTTTAATAACTCCTTCTGTTATCATTAATATACGATCATAAACAGCATCTAAAGCTCTCAATACTTTTTCTTTTTTGTCAGCTATTATTATAAATCCATCTTTTTCTTTGCATGCTAGCTTTTTTTTAATTTCTGAAAGCTCTTTTTCAGTTATTCCATATTTAGGTTTAGGATGAAATTCATCAGAGTGAAATAAACCACCAACTCCTGCCTTTACTTTTCCATAATCGCTTAATTCACTTCCAACTCTCCTTCCAGGACATGTTTCTCTTCCTAAAATTCCTTTAAAGTTTGGTAAGTTTATTCCATAAACAACTCCTTTATTAGATAATGCACTCTTAATTACTTTTGATTCTGATTTCTTGAATATCTTGGTTAAATCAACTTTATTATTTTTAACTTTAGAAATTGTTTTACCTAATTCTTTTTTTAATTTAATCAAAGCTTGTTGTCGCATAACTTCATATTCAACTAAAGTAGGAATCATCTTTAAATCTTGGGCACCTTTAATCTCTACTCTTTCTCCACCTTTAATTGAAACATTTACATCTTGTCTTATTGTTCCTAATCCTCTTTTAACTTTTCCAGTTGACCTTAATATCATTCCAAGCTTTTCAGCACATTCTTTTGCTTCTTCTGGTGTGTTAATATCAGGGTCAGTTGCCATCTCTACCAAAGGAATACCTAACCTTGTTAAGTTGAATATATCATAATTACTTGTTTTTTCAACTATTTTACATGCATCTTCTTCCAAGCAAATAGTTTGGATACCTATTCTTTTTGGTTTGTTTGTCTCAGAATTTGTAATTTTAAGAAAACCATCCATTGCAATTAATCCTGTTCTCTGAAATGCAGAAGTATTAGAACCATCAACTACTGTTTTCCTCATAAAATGTATTTCATCAACAACTTTTGCATTTAACATTTTAGAAACAATCAAACTTATTTCTAGAGCTTCTTTATTAACTGGATGTGGTGGTTCTTCATCTAATTCAACTAAACAACATGATTGATTATAAAAATAATAATTGTAATGTTTTTCTTTTAATTGCTCTTGTTTTGCAGCTGCATCTACTTCTCCTGTTTCACCAGCAGATGCTCTTAAGTTTCTTTTTACTTCTAAATCAGGAGAAACTTGTTTTTCATCAATTATTTCAGTTTTACAATTACAAAATAGCTTTTTACCTTCTAATTGCTGGTGTATTTCTAAGCCTACTCTTAATCCAAGCTTTTTGTAGTCTAATTTAACCATGGATTAGCTGTATATTAAGAAGTTTATAAAGTTTATTGAGAGATTACTATAGTTAAGGCTTAATTCTTATGAAATTGATATTAACAATATTAGAATTCATACAACTTTCCTGTTTTCTTATAATATCTATACCATTTATAACAATTGATTAGAAGAACAATTACTATTACAACCAAAACAATAATAACACCTTTGTTAAAGCTAAGTGCTTCACTTACTCTTCCTTTTAATAATCTAGACATTGCTCTAGTCATACCACAAGCTGGGCCATCGCAGTTTGCAAAAAATCCAGATGTAGGACAATTTCCACGATAAATTAAAGGTAAAATAATATGTTTGAACACACATTTTACTGGAGAATATTTAACAGCTGATACTGGTGCTGTTCCTAATAAAACCAAGATGGATGTTAAGTTAAACACAATTGCTTGTGGTGAACCAAAACTAAGAATATCTAATAGAATTTTCTTTATTTTTGAAACTAACTTTTTTCCCATCTAAAATTCCACCTAAATAAAGCCTAAGCAATTACTTTGTTGTTAATTTATTTTGTAATTATAAAAAAAAGAAAAATAAATCTATACCCATTCAATACCTTCAAACTTATATTTTGTAGCAATTAGGATAATGTCAATGATTGTCCAAATTCCACAGCCACCTAATGTTACTAACTTAAGAATTCCTAAACCAATGTGTCCCATAATAAATCTATCTACACCTAATCCACCTAACAAAATAGACATCACAAGTGTTAATACCCAATTTACTCTTTTTGCCATAATATTCCCTCCTTTGAGTTGATTATCTGTATTTTTGATTAATATAATTATTTTTAGCTTTTTATTATATAAATGTTTCCAAAAACTTTTTATATGAATATTATTATGAGTAGTATATTACACTTTTTTGAGTGAAAAAATAGGGGTGAAACATATGGCAAAAAATGATGTAGAAGATGGTAAGGTATTTGCGTTTTTAGGTATATTTTTAACATGGATTGGATTTTTAATAGTACTTTTAGCTAAGAAGGATAATAAATATGCAATGTATTATGCAAAACAAGGGTTAGTATTAGCAATTGCATGGTTAATTGTATCTATTTTAGGAACATTTATTCCATTACTTGGATGGTTTGTTATTCTACCAATTGGAAGCTTAGTGTTATTGATTTTCTGGATAATGGGGATTGTATATTCTTTAAGCGGAGAAATGAAACCAATTCCATTGATTGGAAAATTAGCTGAAAAAATTAAGTTGTAATTTTTCTTTTTTCTTTCTTTTCTTTTTTTAACTGGCCGACAGGCTCTTTTTGTTCTGATTTAATCTTCATTATACTTTTCTTTTTACTATGTTAATTACAAATCCAACAACAACAATGGCACGGACGGACATTTTCTTTGAGAAAATATCCTACTCACCTTCGGTTCGCCCGGCCATGTTGTTGGATTTTAAAGTTTGGCCAATGTTGTTATTTTCTTGCATAATCAATTTGTAATCTTTTCATTTTTTCAATAAGGCAATAACTATTTAAACAACCAAAGAACCCTAAATCTGAATGAAGTTAACTAAATATAAAAAAGAAATACCTGCTAAATTATACAATCTATTAGAGAAAAGAGGTTTTGAAGAACTAAGACCTTCTCAAACTAAGTCAATTAAAGCAGGATTATTTGAAGATAAAAACTTATTAGTTTGCACACCTACTGGTTCAGGTAAAACATTAGTTGGAGAATTAGCAATTTTAAATTCATTATATCATAATATTGGAAAAGCTGTTTATATTGTTCCTTTGAAGGCATTAGCTAATGAGAAATATAAAGAATTTAAGAAAAGATATCCAGACTTAAAAATTGCTATTTCAATTGGAGATGTTGATTCATCAGAGACTCATTTATCAAACTATGATCTTATTTTATGTACGAGCGAAAAGTTAGATTCACTTTTAAGGCATCATGCACCTTGGTTAAAAGATTTAAAAGTTGTAATTGTTGATGAGATTCATTTATTGAATGATCCTGGTAGAGGTCCAACTTTGGAAATATTAATTACAATTCTTAGATCAATGTTAAAAGATATTCAAATAATTGGTTTAAGTGCTACAATTGGTAATCCAAAAGAATTAGCAGCATGGTTAGATGCAGAATTAGTTATTGACAAATGGAGACCAGTTAAATTAGAGCAAGGAGTTCATTTAGATAATGAGATTGAATTTGTTGAATAAAGTCTTACATCTCATCTGGTGCATCTATTCCTAATAATCCTAAACCAGTCTCAATTACTTGTTTAGCAGAATAAATTAATAGAATTCTTGCTTTAAGTAAATCTTCAGGTGCTTTTAAAATTGGAGAAGCATGATAAAATTCATTAACTTTCTGGCAGAGATCTAATAAATATCTTGTAATAATTGATGGTTTTAAGTGAGAAGCTGCATTTGCTGCTATTTCAGGGAACTCTCCTAACATTTTAATTATTTCTTGTTCTGTTTCATCATAAACTTCATGTTTTACTTTTTTTACAAAGTTGTTATCAAATTTCTCATCTAATTTTCGCATAATACTACATATTCTTGCATGAGTATATTGAACATAAGGTCCTGTTTCACCTTCGAAACTAATACTTTCTTTAGGATTATAATACATGTCCTTAACAAAGTCAATCTTTAATAAATAAAATTTAAGTGCTCCTAAGCCAATTATTTCTGCTCTTTTTTCAATTTCTTTTTCTTTAAGATCTTTATGTCTTTCTTTTATTCCAAATCTAGCTAGTTCGTTCATTTGCCTAATTAAATCATCACCATCAACGACTTTTCCTTCTCTGCTTTTCATCTTGCCTTCTGGTAAATAAA
>JABHXF010000058.1 GCA_018657385.1 Candidatus Woesearchaeota archaeon
CCTTAATTTAACTTTTTCATGTTCTGGTATATTAATTTTATCTAATAATTTATGCAAATCATCCCTTGTTATGTTTTTTCCCCTACTAAGATTTTTCAAAATTTCATAAGCATTCTTAACACTATATTTTCTAAATACTTGTTGGTAAGGCTCAGCTAATAATCCCCATCTATCTTTTAATTCTGATTTTATTTTTTCATGATTAACTTCTATTTTATTTAATCCTTTCAACAAGGAAGAATATGCTATTTCATTGTAAGCAAAACCTACTCCTACATTCCGCATAACTGTGCTATCACTTAAATCACGTTGAAGTCTTGAAACAGGAAGCTTCAAAGACATATGACTAAAAAAAGAATTTCCCATTCCTAAATTTCCTTCTGCATTTTCAAAATCAATAGGATTAACCTTTTGTGGCATTGTTGATGAACCAACTTCACCTTTTATAACTTTTAATTTGAAATAATCTTGCATAATATAAATCCACATATCTTTTGTTAAATCTAACAAAATATTATTAATTCTAATCATTAAATGGAATAACTCTGCTAAATTATCATGTGGCTCTATTTGTGTAGTAATTAAATTAGGTTCTAAACCAAGAGCCATAATAAAGTCTCTTGAAAATTTGATTGGATCTAAATCAGGAATAACAGATTTAAAAGAAGCATATGTTCCAGTTGCACCACTAAGCTTTGCTTTAATGTTAAATTCTTGCAATTGTTGAAATTGTTGCCTTAAACGAGAAGCAAAAACATTAAATTCTTTTCCAAGAGTAGTTGAAGAAGCTGGTTGTCCATGTGTTCTTGCTAACATTGGAAGAGAAGCATATTTATTTGCTAATTGCTCAAGTTTAGTTAATAGTTTTTTTAAATTAACAACATTAAAAAGTTTAATATAATCTCTAACCATTAATGCATAAGCTGTGTTATTCACATCATTACTAGTTAAACAAAAATGAACAAATTCTAAAACATCTCTTAAAGATGATTTTGCAAGTTTTTTCTTAATGTAATATTCTACTGCTTTGACATCATGATTTGTTTTTTTTTCAATCTTTTTAACTAATACTGCTTCTTTTGGAGAAAAGTTTTTAACAAGTTTTGCAAGAATTAATTTTTCTTGTTTAGTAAATTTTCTAATTATTCTTTTAGTGCTTAAGAATTGTAAATATTTTAATTCTACAATTAATCTATATTTGAATAATGCGTATTCACTAAAATAATCCTGCATAAACTTTGTTTTTTGATAATATCTTCCATCAATAGGAGATACTGCTGTTAGTGGATTTAATTTCATTTTGAATCACCAAGATTGATCTTATCAATCATCAATTATTATTATTTCTATTTTATTTCTCGTTTCTATTTGGTTTCCTGTTTCTATTTTATTTCTATTTTATTTTTATCAATTCTCCAATATGTTTTCTTCAATATGTTTAATTATAATTGTTTGATTACGTTTAGGTCCAACACTTACAACCCCAACATCTGTATTTAATAACGATTGTAACTTTTTAACATAATCTTGACATTTCACTGGGAACTCATCAAATGATTTTGCATTTGTAATATCTTCATTCCAACCATCTACTTCTTCATAAATTGGTTTCCCTTCATTATCATAACCAACACATAATTTAATTTTATCAAAACCACTCAATACATCTAATTTGGTTAAAGCAATATAATTAATCCCATTTAACATAATAGATTTTTTTACTACAGCAACATCAAACCAACCACATCTTCTTGGACGTCCTGTTGTTGCACCAAACTCACCGCCCTGTTTTCTTAATTGTTCACCATACTCATCAAAAAGTTCAGTTGGAAATGGTCCACCTCCAACTCTTGTTGTATAAGCTTTAACAATTCCAATCCTATAATCATAATCAACATAAACACCTAATCCATTAATTGCACCACCAAGACCAGTATTTGAAGAAGTAACAAATGGGTAAGTACCATTATCCACACACAACATTGTTCCTTGTGCACCTTCTGCTAATAAAGATTTATTTTGAGATGCAGTTTGTATAACTAATTTTGATTCATCTGTTTTAACAAATCGTTGCACAAATAATTTTTTATTTTCTAAATCATTATTTATTGCTTCAACAGACAAATAAAAATTTTCATCAAAATATATTTTAAATGAGGGATTATTTTCAAATATTGATAAAGCTACTTCTTCTCTTGTTTTTCCATGTTTTGTAGAAAAAAAGTCAAATAAATTATTGTAAAATTCAATATTTTTTTCTAATCTCTCCTTTAAATTTATGCTAAACAAATCATTAACTCTTATAGCCCTAGTCCTATTTGCTTTGTCTTCATAAGCAGGCCCTATACCTCTACCTGTTGTCCCTATATGTTTATCTTTAATCATATCTAAAACACGATGATAAGGCATAATAACATGTGCATTACCATCCAAGATTAAATTTTCAGGAGTAATTTCTACACCACTAAGTCTCAATTCTCTTATTTCATTAACAAATTGATTATAATCAACAACTAAACCTTGACCAATAATACATTTTTTTCCTGTAATAATTCCAGAAGGAACTAAATGAAGAACGTATTTTTTGTCATCTATTTTTAATGTATGACCTGCATTTGCTCCACCTTGAAAACGAGCAACAACACTTGCTTTTTCTGCCAGATAATCTACTATTTTACCTTTGCCTTCATCTCCCCACTGTGTTCCTAAAATAATCATATTTGGCATTTTTCAATTTCACCTTGTTTTTTCAATCAACATTTGTGTTGATGAAGCATTAAACATTAATGCATATTTTCCTGTACTTAAACCAATAACTGCATCTTTAGTTTGTTGTGTTGATAATGACCTATATTCTGGATCTACTAATCTTGAATTAAGAAAATTAGATGGTTTAATGTAAATATAATTTGTATGAACTAATGAAGCTTCAAGACTATCAGTAGATATTCCTGGATCACTTTCAAGAAAATCCCCTACATAATTAATCACACTACCAAAACCAACCATAGGATTTGTTTCAAATGAAGTATTTCCATAACTACAATATGCACCCCAATTTTTACCTGTTTTATAAAAAGCAATCTCTATTTTTTTATCAGAATCAATGTGAGCAAAATCATCCAGTGATATTCTTTCTTGTGGTTCATATCCTGGATTGTCAGGACCAATTGGCGATTCAGAAACAGCATCTGATAATGGTATTGTTTTAGACATACCTATAACTGAAGAAGATGGATTAGATTCTTCTTTACCCTTATGACAAGGCCCACAGGTGTCAATCCCCATAACAGCAAAAAATGCTGCTAATACAACCCCGCTTGTTAAACATCTCCGCATTATTACATCACCATCTCTATCATCTCTATTATCTTATTATTATATAATATTGGATTATGTAGATATTAATAAAGTTTGTTAAAAAAAGGTTTGGAAGGTTTGGTGTTTGGAAGGTCTGGAAGGTAAAGAACCCTCCTAACTTTCACAATATCATCAATACAACACCTAAAACCATTAACATAGTTCCAAACAAAATATACCAGAAATTCTTTTTCTCCTTAAATGCAAAATATGCAATGATTACAGTAAATATAGCTGCTGTTCTCTTTAATGAAATAACATATGCAGTATAAGTCATAGTATAAGCCCAAACTTGAGGAATAATTACACAATAAAATATTAAAGTTGTAAGAATAATCCCTTTCCAATGCTCTTTGAAAGTAAATTTAGTTTCTTTAACATATTTAGAACAACCGTCCTTAAACATAAGATAAGCAGTAAACATTGGTAGAGCAATAAAACTATAAAGAACAAGTCGTGTGATGTGATTAGAATTAAGTACAATATTTTTATCAATAACAGAACCAAAACCATAAACAACGGCAACAATAAACATAAGTTGAGATCCTTTATGTTTGAAAATTAAAGTAAATGGCTCTAAAATATGTTTATGTTGTTTAGGAGAATAATTTAGAAAATAAGTTCCTGCAACTAATAAAATAACACCAACAATACCCAAGGAAGAAGGAAATTCTCTCAATGTGATCATTGCTAAAATTAAAGTAAGAAGAGGAGTAAGTGTTAATAAAGGAGCAGTCTTTGAAACATTTGAAATTTTCAATGCATGTAAATACATTGGTCTTGTTATTACAATTACAACACCTAACAAAACCATAAAAAATATTGTCATTTTATTTAGAACTAAATGTTCCCATAAAATAAAAATAAATGGAAAAGCAAATATTGCTGTAAAAAATAATACCCAATAAGCAAAATAAGTAGGATTTGCAGATTTAATATATTTCTTATTTGCAATATGATATAATGCAAAAGAAAACCCACTAATTAATCCGAGTATTAACCATAACATATATTAGACTAAAATTACATGTTTAATAAATCTTTTTATTTATGCCAATGCTACACTCCGTGACAATAAAATAAGTTTGTAGTAATAAGTTATAGGTTTGTAGTGGGTTATAAGTTAGTAATTATTATTACATTTATAACTATATCCTACTTACCCACTTCTAACTTCAGATTTCTAACTTTTTACCTTTTTTTATTTTATCTCAAGAAAGTCCCATAAATATAACTCATAATCAATAGAATTAGCATTCCATAGAAAATTAAAACCTTGAACATTATAGGTTGTTGCCATATCATGGCATTGTAATGCACTACCTTCATTAGGTGGATTTGTAGAAATATGATCTAGAACAAAAACTGGTATTTGTTTTTTTCTTACTGTATTAATTAATACTTTTTTCTCTTTTAAACTATCTTTTGATTGATATCTTCCAGCTCCTTCATTGTAATAATAACACATATCTTCATATAAAATACCATCTGCAAAAGGATAAACTAAAGGCAAGATATCAAAACCACGATTAACTACAATCAATAATCCAGGATATTTCTGAGAAATCGCTTTTATTAATTTGTAAACTCCAGTTTTCATTTCTGGATAATCATTTATTATGTCAATATTATCTATAACTAAACCATCATAACCATGATATGAACTAGTATCTTCACTTGAATCACCTAATGCAAAAATATATGGGATTTCATAATTAATAATTGCATTATGCCAAGATTCATCATTAATATCAACAAAAAATTCACCATCAACATCCTGATCTGGTTTAATTAATATGTTTTTATCTAATTTTGACCAATAGTTCCTCCCATTTTGAGCTTTACCAATATCTAAGTTTGCTAAAACAAGTGAACCTGAAGATTTAACTTCAATCATAAAATCTTCATCAGCATTATAAGGATCAAGCACAACAACATCAAATCTTCTTAGTTTACTAGCAGTACTCATGTCATAATCTGATAGAACATATGCAAATGATTTGGGTAAAAATCCTGGTTTTTCCTTAGGAACCTTAATTGTTTCTGGAATTTCAATAAAATTTAATGTAGCATCTGAATCCATAGTATCTGTTGATGTTTCATTAACAACATTATCTTTTGTAAGCACCCTAAAGAGTTCAAATGATAACAACACCAATAATATGAATAATATTACTATAAATACACTAAGAACTATCTTTAATTGTCTCTTTTTTGTGTAATCTCTCATTTAAGTGTGATATTTTCTAAGATATATAAAGATTATCTTGCTATATAATAATAATATTTATAAAGACCTAACTAAATCTTAAACTAATACAAATAAACGTAATTATAAGATTATCAAGTATTATTGTTATTAATTGATGACAAAAATAAGTTATAAAAACAATATTATGATAATAATAAGTTGTGTTAAGGTGATAATATGGGTGAAACAAAACAATCAAGTATAATAAGTCTGCAAAAAGGCAGTTATGTCGTAGTAGACGGAGCAGCATGTAAGGTAACTGATACTCAAGTTTCAAGGCCAGGTAAACATGGGCATGCAAAAGTAAGATTAAGTGCAGTTGGCATACTAGATGATAAAAAAAGAGTAATTGTTATGCCAGGGCATGACAATATTGATGTTCCAATTATTGATAAAAGAACAGCTCAAGTACTATCTATTTCAGAAAGTAAAGCAAATGTAATGGATGTTGAAACATATGAAACTTTTGACCTAGAAATTCCTGCGGAATTAAAAGAAGGATGTGTTGAAGGATGTAATGTGTTATTTTGGGTTGTACTGGATTCAAAAGTAATGAAACAAGTTAAGAGTGATTAAGTTAAAATTGAGGAAGGTAGATAATCATGGTAAAATACGCAGAAGCTGAGGCAAGATTGTTCAAAAACATATTTGTATGTAGAAAATGCAAATGTAAAATTAGAGCACCAAACATGAAAGTATTAGCTGGAAAAGTTAAGTGTAGAAAGTGCAACACATCTGAACTTAGAATCAAAAGAAAGAAATAGATTTTTTATTTATTTAAATTTTTTATAATCAATTAGAATTTATTAATTACATACTAAAAAAGAGGATTATTAATGGACATACAGATAATATTTGCAATCTTATTTGTTATTATTCTAGGAGTATTTTTAATTATTAAAAGAAAACAATTAGATGTACAAAAAGTTTTTTTCCCATTCATTTATATTATTCTTTACAGAACTAAACTTGGAATAAAATTAATGGATAAAATATCAAGTAAATATAGAGAATATGTTAAATTATTTGGTTATATATCCATAGGCATTGGTTTTGTTGGAATGATTTATATTTCAGTTGCAGTATTATTATTAATGTTGAAATTAGTGTTTCAACCAATGGTTACTCAACCAGGCATGGTTTTAGTTTTACCATTTACAAATATACCAGGAATTGGTTTTCTACCTTTCACAGACTGGATTATTTCTATTTTTATCTTAGCAGTTGTTCATGAATTTGCACATGGTGTTGTTGCACGTGCTCATGATTTAGAAGTAACATCTAGTGGTTTTGCAGTACTTGCCCTATTAGTTCCAATAATACCTGCAGCATTTGTTGAACCAAATGAAAAAAAGATGAAGAAAACCAAAGATATTGTTCAATACTCAATCTTAGCTGCTGGACCTGTTGCAAATATTGTATTAGCACTTATGATTTTATTTGCATCAGCATGGATTATTAGCCCTGTAGAAGCATATATTACAGAACCCGTTGGTTTTAGCTTTGATATAATGAATGATTCTCTTCCTGCAGGAGAAGCAGGATTAAAAGATGGGACAATTATTGATATGTACAATGATAAAAAAATTAATAGTTATGAAGAGTTTTATACTGATATAAGTTATTGTGTTGAACCAGGAGAGGAAATAACATTTGGAGAAGGCAATTCAACTTATGTAATTACTACTACCTCAATGCCAGGAGATGAAACCAAACCATTAATAGGAATTAATAATATTCAAAATGAAGCAAAAATCAAAGAAGGTTATGGATGGTTAGCACCATTTGTATTCTGGTTAAAAAGCTTGTTTAAATGGCTATTCTTACTTAATTTGTTTATTGGACTAGCTAATTTATTACCACTAGGAATTGTTGATGGTGGAAGAATACTGCAAATTAGTTTACACAAGGTTATGAATAATAAGAAAAAAGCACAAAAGGTTTGGGTATTTATTGCATTCTTATTTTTAGCATTTTTGTTATTTGGATTATTAAGTACTTACTTAGGTAATCCGTTTAGTTTCTTTGGTTAATTCTTTAATGTTTTAAAATAAATTATGATGAGATAAGTATTTTAAATCCAACAGCATGGCCGGGCGAGCTGAAAGCGAGTAGGATATTTGCTTGCAAATGTCCGTCCGTGCCGTTGTTGTTGTTGGATTTATTGTTAACATAGTAAAAGGAAATATATAATAAAAAATAAGTCAGAACAAAAAGAGCCTGCCGGCCTGTTAAAGAAAATCAAAGAAATAAAAAAAAGAAATTAAACATTAACTTCTACTTTCATAGGTTTGATTGCTAAAACAATTCCTATAACAATTGGTATAATTACAGTTAACCAACCAACAGCAATTGCCCAACCAGGATAACCACCATAGTTTTCTTTAGTTTCATTAATAAACTGTGCAACAACCATAATGATTAATACAGCTGGAACAAAATATTTGATTGCATAGTTCCACCATTTGCCAACCTTCCAGTCAGAGACAGAATTAATGTATGTCCTAAGCTTTTCTGCTCCAAAAATCCAACCTATTGCAATTGCCTCAAATATACCAACAATTACCAAACCAAAGTTTGTTATGAAATGATCAATAAGATCTAGGAAATACAAACCTGCTCCTGTGGTAAAAATAATCCCTAAAACAAATGAAACAAAACAAACATAAAATGCAACTTTCTTTGTTGCTAATTTTTTGCTAGTGTCTAAAAAAGTAGCATTAACTGCTTCAACAAGTGAAAATGCACTATCTATCCCAAGACTAAGCAAAGTTAAGAAAAATAACACTGAAAAAAATGCTGCAAATGGCATTAATGACAAAGCTTGTGGAAATGCAACAAATGCTAATCCTGGTCCAGAAGTTACAACATCTGCAACACCAACACCCTGAGCAGTAGCCATATATCCTAAAACAGAGAACACAACAAACCCTGAGAATAAAGATACTGCTGAATTCACTAAAGCAGTCACATAAGCATTCTTTGATATATCAGAAGTTTCTTTATTATAACTTGCATAAGCAATCATTATCCCAAATGCTAAACTTAATGTAAAAAAGATTTGAGAAACTGCTGCTAACCATACCTCTGTATCAAATAGTGCACCAAAGTTTGGCTTTAAATAAAAAATGATACCTGTCAATGCACCTGGTAATGTAACTCCCCTGATAAAAAGGACTACTAGCAGAATAATTGGCAAAGGCATTGTTATCATAACAACTTTACCAACACTCTTAGTTCCTTTCCAAACACAGAAGTATATCAAAACCCAAACAGCAAGTAAAGCAAAAAATAACACCCAATTAAAATGACCAATCGTGCCAATACCATCTGTTATTTTTAATACATTATTATAAAAATACCCTTCAGCCCCTCCTGTCCATGGAACCTTAACTGCAAATGATTTTATTAAATAAACAAGGGCCCAGGCCATAACAGCTGCATAATAAACACAAACAACAAAACCACTAAAAACTGCTCCAAAACCAATGCCCGCTAACCTATGATTAACTTTCTTAAAAGCATGAACTGCACCTTGCTGCATTCTTTGACCAATTGCAAATTCCATAATTAAAAGTGGAATACCTAAAACCAATAATGCAATTAAATATGGAATAAGAAAAGCACCACCACCATATTTAAATGTTAAATAAGGAAACCTCCATAAATTGCCTAAACCAATTGCAGAACCTACTGCTGCAAAAAGAAAAATCATTCTTGAATTCCATCTTTGTCTATCAGCCATGTATAACACCCCATATTATTAATTATTAACTATTAATATTAAATTATGTTGAATTAATATATTGTATATTAATTGATATAAAAAGTTTTTCGTGCTAATATAGAAAAAGGTATATACATTATTGTAATAAATATTATTAAAATTATTTATCTCTCTTATCAAAGAATTCTTTAACTTGATCTTTTATCTGAGGAGTTGCTTTTTCACCTAATTCATAATATATTCTTTCAACTGTTGAACCCCAACTAAAATTACCATCTTCCTTAATGATTTTATGGATTTTAAATTCTCCTAATGTTTCACCTTTTTTAAGATGATAATAAATAACCCTTGAAGTACATTTTGGAAATATTTGATTGTAAAGTTTAGCTAATTCATACCCAAAAGCCTTACGCTTAAAGTATAATATCTCTGCTATATTTTCCCTAATCTCTGATCTTACTGGTCTGCCTCTTTTAGCCATATAAACGTGTAAGAGGAGAAGCTTTATATATTTTATTAGTAAAACATAGTCTATGAAATATATATTAGTGTTATCTAAGCAAGATTTAAGGTTAAGTAAGTTTGAAGTTATTGAGTATCTTGGATTAAATAAGATTGTGAGTAAAAAAGAGTTAGCTTTAATTAATCTTAGTGATAAGAAAGCTAAAGCAATTAAGAACCTAGCATATACTAATTTTGCATATGAAATTTTGTTTGAAAGTTCTATGAAAAATTTATTGAGTAAAATTAAGAAGTTTGATTGGCAAAAGCATTACAAAAAAAAATATTGTGTAAGATGTGTTGGCATTGATGTTTCTAATGAAAGAAAATATGCAGATTTAATTTGGAATAAATTAAGAAAACCAAAAGTTGATTTAAAGAAAGCTAATAGTGAGTTTGTTTTTATTAAATTTGGTAATAAGATTTTTGTAACTAAATTAATTTGGAAGAATTCCAAAGATTTTTTGCAGAGAAAAGCACATTTAAGGCCACAACTACATCCAAGTTCATTAGATCCAAGACTTGCTAAAGCATGTGTTAATATTTCTACTGGTCTTAGAAAGAAAAAAGTATTAGATCCTTTTTGTGGAACTTGTGGAATATTAATTGAAGCAGGATTATTAGGTCATAAAATAATTGGTTGTGATTTAGACGTGATTATGGCAAGAAAAGGTGTAATTAATCTAGATCATTATGGAATTAATAAATTTGAAGTTGGATTAAGAGATGCATTAGATTTTAAAGAAAAAGTTGATGCAGTTGTAACTGATATTCCTTATGGTAGAAATACAAAGGCAAAAGAAATTGAAGTAGTAGTTAAGAAATTCTTAGAAAAGGCATATAAATTTTCAAAGAAAATAGTAGTAATGTTTCCTAATGATGCAAAATATAAAAAATTATTAGGTAAATGGAAAATAAAAGCAGAGTTTAATCATTATTTACATAAAAGTTTAAGCAAGAAGATTGTAGTATTAAAAAAATAATTATTTTCTTTTCAAACCATACCTTACATTCTGTATGCTAAACATATAGTTAGTATCATTTGCTTTTACAAGAAAGTGAAATTCACTTTGAGATGGATCCTTAAATACATGCCCCATAAATGCCATATTCGTAGTGCCTGATAAACCATTAAGATATCCACTTAATTCTGGTGTTGAAAATCGATACCTAACATTATTAATAGTCAGACATGGCTGTATAAGAGAATCAATATTCCTAATTTGAACAGCCTCAACTAATTCTTTTAGTTTTTTACTACCTGATACTTCAAAACCAAAATCACTTCTTTCATAAGCATGTATAAATCTTTCACTTCTATGACTTAAAATAACATAAGGACCACGCCAAGACAATGTAATTTCTTTTCCATTATATCTTTTTCCTGCATAAAATCGTCTCATTTCGCTATCCTCATAATAACTAAATGGAATGATACCACCATCTTTATGAACTTTAGATTCTAAGGAAGCTTCTAAAAGAATTATTCTACCCGTAGCATTATCAAATAATTCTGAATTAGAAATCCATAAATTTCTGAGATATTCAACAGCTTCTTTAGAATTATTAGTTGAATCAAACCCATCATGTTCTTTTCTTATACGCCTTACTTCTTTTTTAAATTCTCTAGTTTTAATCTTTCTTAAAGAACCTGGATCAGGAAAAGATCCATTTCTTTTTCTATACTGAATATTTTCTGTTTTTAATTCCTTACCTGTGTTAATAAGTAACTTAACTGAATCTGTTTTACCTAAAGAAAAATGCATAAACAATGCTAAAGTACTAGAATCAGAATAGTTTTTAGCAATATCTTTAATTTCATCTGCAGAAAAAACATATTCAGTTCCATTTACTCGCATTTCTGGATCTTGTAACAAAGAATTAAGATTTCTTACTGCAATAACCTCTTGTAAATGTTCAATATATTCTGGTCTAGAAGTTAAGATTCCAGGATAAGGATTTAAATTTGCAGCACCTGCTAATGAATGGCCACCATTTCTAATTAAAACATAAGAACCACGCCAAGAAAATCTAACATTCTGATCTGAATACAAAGGATTAACATAAAATACTTTTATATCTTTTCTTTTTTCAATTCCTGAATCATCATTTTCATCTTTTTCATATTTAATATGAGTTAAATGAAAATTACCTGAAATATCAGTCATACCATTGATAAAACCCTTTAACAATAATTTAAGACCATAATCATTAAATCTTTCTGGGTTTGTATACCACATATCTTGCATAAATTCAACTGCTTCTGCAGAATTTTTTTCTTGATCAAAACGATTAAAATACAATTTAGTAATAAGTAATCTGTTATTACCAACATTTCTTGGTCTTTTATAAGACATACCAGATTTCCCACGTTCCAGTTTTTTATATTCTATTGGTTGAGATTTTGAATCAAACATGTGTAAATTTCCTTGATTAAAAAAAATAAAAACAGGATCATTAACTCTCCCATTACCAATATAAAATTGTTCACCTGCTAAATGAATTTTATTAGACATCCCTATTACTTTTAACCCTAT
This sequence comes from Candidatus Woesearchaeota archaeon, assembly GCA_018657385.1. Classification (GTDB taxonomy): domain Archaea; phylum Nanobdellota; class Nanobdellia; order Woesearchaeales; family DSVV01; genus JABHXF01. Next base: position 12,377 of record JABHXF010000058.1, read on the forward strand.
ACCAAAACAATCTTCAAAATTTCTTTTTGAAAGTTTTTGATAAGCTTTAAATTTTAATTTTTTTCGTGATTTTGGTTTAGGTATAGAAGAATAAACCATAAATCCTTGATCACGAGAATTAAGCAAATAACCTTGAAATAAATCAACCATTTTCTCAAGTGGATAAAGAGGAAAAGGTTGTGAGATTCTAACTCGTTCTAACATGCTAAAGAAATTAGAAATTGGCTCCTTAAGATAATCATAAACATCGCTAAGTATCTCTAAATCAGATTCTACTCGCTTGTCTAGTTTCTCTTCTAAAGTCAACTCTGCCCCCATATAAGAAGGTAATGAATAAGGCTTTTTAAGTGTTATTATAATTAGCTAGTTTTTCTACAGATATGATTAATACTAGAAATAGGAAAAGTATAATTACCACCATCATAATTCACTAACAACATAAAAGAATTTTGCCCACTAAAATTACTTCTAAGCCTCCTAATGCTAGGATCAAAAGGTGCTTGATAAACACTAGCATATAATGCTTTAGGACAATAAGTTGGAAATGGTTTGAGAAATTCCTTTATTTTTTTTGTAGAAAAACAATAAATATTGGAATTAACTGTAATTCTAGGCAAAGCAATATTATTAAGAGGAATCAAAGCAATTGCTTGTTCTAAATCAGGAATATAAGGAACTTTCATAGTTTCAATACCTGGAGTTGCAAGAATATGTGCATTTAATGCTCTACCTAATTTATCCAGAACTAAAACATTTGGACCACACCAATATAAATCAACATCTGTTGGTTTTAAATTTTGATCAACATAAAAATCAGGAATAGGTTTTCCACCAACATAATGTCTAAAATCTAAATTACCATCACAATTAGTTCTTGCAGACTTTTTTCCTGAGAGCAAAATTCTAATCCCATCTTTTGAAAAAGAATTAGGTTCAGAAAACCATCTTTTTCTTAAACCTTTACCTGCTTTTGCAGAATTTAGGTATGCATCAAACATTTTTATTTCTCTTTTTACTTTATTAATTCTAGCATGTTTACCAGACAAAACTTGATCAATTAAACCAGTTGTAGAAGGAATAACTTCTTCTGCTTGTTCATCAAAAAAGTAAAATTCACCTTTATCTAAAAAAACAAATATATACTTGTTTGCATATTCCATCCCAAAAGCATATTGTTTTGATTTAAAATGAATTTTTCCTTTGCTCGTTGCTTTTTTTAACCCAACTGCTTTCAAAGAATCAAGGCGAGATGCTTTAATAAAACCACAGTTTATTAATTCTGATAATTCTAGTTGAAATGTTCTGTCAACAACACCATCAATGGAGTGATGAATTGTAAGATCTGTTAAATTTTTTAAAGTTGCACCAACATGCATTTTTCTCCCATCAACATCAGCTGCTAAATAAGTTCCAAGATGAATATCCTGCCCTAAAAAATAAAACTGAAACCTAGAAGTCATCTTGCCATAACTTTCATAAGTTGCATTAGGATTAATATCAGTTGAGAAATCTGCTTCTAATGCTACAACTGGTTGAATAGGATCATTGTCTAATAGTTTTGTAACTAAATGCTCCAATGCTGTAACACAGGTAAAAGGAAAATCTTTTGATTGCTCTCTAACTTGCTTATACATGTCTATAAAAGTTCTTTTTCTAACATGATCTTTTTCTAAATTCTCTTGAATTAATTCTAAACTAACATCCATAAATAGAAGAAATAACAATGGATTTTTAAGTATTTGTATAATTACACAGGAATTTAACTATTTTATGCTTAATTTCTTATAGTTGCACTATGACATAATAAAGGATATCTTTGTATATTTATCCCATTATCAACAAGTAAATAAAATGAATTCATTCTTTCATCAGAAAAAGTGTGGGCAAGAATTGCTTTTCTTATATTTGGTTGATAACCACTTAGATACTCTCTTATTTGAGGCCGACAAAATCTATACTTAATACCATTAACAGCAAGCTCTGCTCTTAATTTTTCATCAAGGTCTCTTATAGTAATTGCCTCCTGTAAAGTATCTATTGTATGTGGTTTTAACATTTCAATTCCTGGAGTTGAAAGAGCATGAGCATTAAGCACTTGTTTATTTTTATCTTTTATAATTAAATAATGACCTTGCCAAGAAATCTCAACAGGTTTTCCATCATGAGCTCTTCCAACAAAAATATACTGCTTCTTACGATCACCTTCATAATGTCTTATTTTAATATGAGACCCTTTTCCAACAGGAGCACTATAAGAACCATTAATTAATAATCTTCTTCCGAATCTAGGAGAAAATCTTGAAGGTTTAGTTTCCCACATGTGAACCATATAATTCATTGATCTTCGTGAAAGTTCTTTTAAATCACAACTGTTGTATTGTTTCATGATTTTCATTACCTTCTCATCAATTTGTTCTGCAAATTGTTGTTTAACTGATAATGCCCTAGTTAATTTTTTTCCTTCATGATTAAAAAAATATGTTAAACCATTTCTGAAAAAAAGAAAAATATAATTATTAGAATTATCTACACCAAGATTAAAATTGTTATCACCAATTTTAAATTCACCTTTTTGGTTTGTTTTTTTTATAGCAACACCTGTTGACACATTAAACTTTTCAGGCCAAATTCGAGAAAAATCAAATAATTCTATATCCTTAACTCCATTAGAATAAACATGGCCAGACCTTTGCATTTGAATTTTAGATTGTTCGTATGAATCATCTACTACAACACCAATATTAGACTCGAAATCCCATGAAATACCAACTTTAAAATTCTTTTTTTCTGTATAATTTCTTTTTAGAGGATGTTTGCCAAGAGTTAACCATTTGCCACCAAGATAAAAATTATATATACCATTACGATTTTTGCCTTTCCCTGATTTTTTATCTGGCAAACGACTAGTTGAATAAATACCCTCAACCACAGCAATTGGTCGTTCTAACTCATCATCTAATAATCTTGAAACAAGAACTTCTAATGCTTGAATAGTTGTGTAAGGAACAGAATCAGTTCTATTGACATTACTAAACATCTTTTCTAATTTAATTCTAAGAGCATAATCATCAACACCAAAGTGTTCCCTTAATTGTTCTAATGCTAAATCAGTCATATAATAGAAGAAATAAAGTGGGATTTTTAAGTGTTGTTAATAAAATATATAAATATTGTATATATCCAAATATATGGTGATATGATGGCATGCTGTGGAATATGGGAGAAATTTGATAATGAAAATAATACTATCAAAGAATATAAATATTGGAAATTATTAATAAGAAAAAATCAAGCTTTTTTAGGGGCTTGTGTTGCTATAACAAAAGAACATCATGATTTTCTATCAGAATTAAGTGAAAAAGAGATGGCAGAATATAATGAAGTAGTAAAAGATGCAGAAAAAGCACTAAAAAAGTTATGGAACTTTGATGGCATCCATCATTTATTATTGATGATGAAAGATAAGCATACACATTTTCATATCCTACCAAGATATATAGAAACAAAAGAATTTGCAGGACTTAAATGGGAAGATGGATACAATAAACCACCATTAGGTATTAATAATAGTCCTAACCAAGATGTATTAAACAAAATCAGAGATGAAATAAAGAAGGCAATTGAAGATTAATTATTTTCTTCTTTATCAATTATTTCATCAGGATGTTTAAATTCTTCTTCTTCCTGTTTTTCCTCAACAACTGATTCAGAATTAATTATTTCATCTGGATGTTTGAATTCTTCTTCTTTTACTTCTGGTTCTTCATGATCTTCACCAGGTTTATGATATTCTGATTCTTCAACAAATCCCTCTCCAGGATGTTCATCTTCTGAAATAACATTATTTTCATCTGAAACAGAAGGTTCTTCTACTTCTTCAACTACTTGTTCTTCATGATGAACTTCTTCAGTAGATTCTTCCTCAACTGGTTCTTCATGATGAGCTTCTTCATGTTCTGGATAAATATGTTCTTTAGGATGTTCTTCCTCAACTAGTTCTTCATGATGAGCTTCCCCAGTAGATTCTTCAACATGTTCTTGAAGTTCTTGTTCTTCTGGCTCTTGTGTTTGAGGAATTTCATAATGAGGTGTTTCTTCTATTGGTTCTTCTGGATGTTCTTCAACTTCTTCTTGTGGTTCTTCATGAGAAGTTTCTTCATGTTCTGAATAATTATGTTCTTCTGGAAGTTCTTCAACTTCTTCAACATGTTCTTGAGTTTCTTCTTCAATATGATCATCTGTTTCATATTCTACTTGAAACTCTGGTTCTAATTCAATTTCTTGTGCTGGTTCATGAATTTCTTCTGTAGGTACTTCAACTTGTTCTTCCTCTACCAAAACTTCATGTTGCTCATTAATTGCTTGTTTAATTTCTTGATTAATTTCTTGTTGATGAGGTAATTCTTCTTGTTCTATTTCTTCTTCATAAACTTCTGAATGTTCTGTTTCATGTTTATGTTCTAAATCACCTTCTAATTCTAAATTTATTTCTTCTTGTTTATCTAAATGTGAATCACCATCTTCTTTCCCAATATTTTCTAAATTTTGCATCATTTGTTCATGATCACCATCACTATAACCACTATCATTTAATATTTCATTAATTTCATTTTGTTTATTCTCATTCTCATCTTTTTCAACATAAACAGCATCTTCATCTGTATCCTTAGGAAGACTATTAAGAATATCTTCTTCGTCTTGAGTTAATTCATGAGGAAAATTAGGGTAGCTTACTTTTTTAGGTTCTTGCTCTTCTTGTATTTCTTCAATTTCAGAAGATTTTTCTTGTAATGGTTCTTGTTCAATTGTTCCAAATTCTTCAGTAACTTTTTCTTCTGGAGATTCCATAATTTTTTCTTCAGGATCTTCATGTAACTCTAATTCTGATTCTTCTATTTCATGAACCTCTGAAGTATTAATATCATCAATTATTTCTGTTTGTGATTCCTCAACAAAACCATTAGCTTCCATTTCTTCTTGAATTCGTGATTGTTCTTTTACTGCTTCTGTTTCACGTACTTCATTAGTATCATCAACACTAACAGGTTCATCTAAATATTCATGTTCTTTTTCTGCAACTGGTTCTTCAACTTGCTCTTCAAGTGGTTCTTCAATTGTTTTTGTAACTGGTTCTGCAACAGGTTCTACAACTTGCTCTTCAGCTAATTCTTCAACTGGTTCTTTTTCAAATTCTTTATTTGAAGAATCATCAACTATTTCTTGAATAGTTCCTGTTGGCAATAATTCTTTAGATAATGGCATTGCTTTTAAGATGTATAATTTATCTTTTTCATATGCAAACTCAATCCTTAATGCCTGTCCAAGTTTAGATTCAATTTTCTTTGCTTGTTTTGCAACTGAAAGAATCAAATGATCATCTAGTTTCTGTTTTTCAGCATTTTCAACTGCAACACCCATTCTTATTGTTTTTTGTTCATCGGGATCACAAATTAATTTGACAGATTGGTTATTAACTCTATATTTTAAAACTTTTAAATCTTCTTTGTCTACGATATACCTATCAGGCAACACTAAACCAGAACTAATTGCTTCTCCTAATCCTAAACATGCCTCAATTACCATTTCTTTTTTTGATTTTTGTGAAACTGTATCAATTCTTCCTGAAATAGAAGGTATTAACATTCTTTGAATAAGAACAGCCATGTCTATTTCTTTTATATCATGCTCTAAGTAATAATACAAAGCTTTTGCTGTAAACAAAGATGCCCAACATAATTTAATAGACTGAAGAAGTTTTTCATCCTTGATAATATTAAAAAAGTTAATATGAATTCTTGAAGATAAGTAATGAATTGGAGAAGATCTAACTGCAACAAAAACTTCATTAGAATCATTCATTATTTCATCTGTATTTGTTTCACTGAAATCTAAACTATGATAAAATTCTATAATTTCTTCTTGAATTTCTTCTGGAATGTTAGTTTTAACAATTAACTCCTGAATTTTATTAGCTCTGCTTTGAACAAAATCAAATTTATTAGGATTAACATTTTTTATAAGTTCAGCTATTTTTTCTTTTAAACCTGTTTGTTCTAAATATTTCTGAAAAATAGATGTTGAGATTACAAAACCATGTGGAAGATTAAAATCATTGTTAAGTTCTCCTAAAAAAGCTGCCTTTTTTCCTGCTTTATTTATGTCTTCCTTTGTAAGCTTGCTTAATGAATAGATTTCCATTTAATCACCTTTTTTAGTTAATATTTAACATAAGTATGATTGTATATATAAATATTACCTGAAAATAACAATTATATTGTAAATGTTATTATCAATAGATAATAAAAAATTAACAAACTTTATAAATATAGTTAATAAATATATGTATTAATAACTAGTTATTAACATATAATTATATATGGAGTGTAAAAAAGAGGGGATAGTTTGTGTTAGATGAACTTAAAGAGTATGTAGAAATTAAAAAAGAAGATAAAGGTATCGATAGAATTAAAAGGTTCATTAAAACTTATATTTCATGGAAAATATTTTTAGTGTTTATTTTTCTTGCATTATTTATTGCTTCTATAATTACATTTGCTCATGTTGAATTAATAGATAACCCTGAAAGACTTGCACAGATAAACGCAGAAGGTCAAAACCCATATTTTGTAGCAGCTTATTGGTTAGTTGTTACAATAGCAACAGTTGGATATGGTGATATTGCACCAATTTCATTCCAAGGAAGAGTAATTGCAATTACAATTATAATTCTTGGTGTTAGCTTATTAGGATTTCTAGTTTCACAAATTACAGAATACATTATTTCTACAAATTTAGCAGAAGTTCTTGGAATAAATAGAATAACTGAAAAAGTTGATTGTATATTATGTGGATGGAACCAAATTAGTGAAGCAACACTTAAAGAAATAATATTACAAAATAAAAATTGGAATATTGTTGTAATAGATAAAACACAAGTTTCTATGTTAAGCCAAATACCAAATGTTAAATTTATAATGGGAGATCCTACAAAAGAAGAAACATTAGAAAAAGCAAATATTAAGAATGCGAAAAATGTAATCTTATCATTAAATAATGATTCTGATGCATTACTAGCAGTGCATGTTATTCGTGATTTAAACCCATGGATAAATATTGTTGCTAAAATCAATGATAACGAACATGTTGCATTAGCAGAGGAAGTTGGAGCAGACCATGTTGTATCACCATCAACAATTGGTGGTAAACTATTATCAATTGTATCAGAACAGCCAACTATTGTAAAATGGGTATTAGCAGCTGTAACACAATCAAAAGGATTAGAATTTAGAGAACAAAAAGCAGTTGATGCAAATAGCTTTATTGGACTTAATATTGGTCAGCTTAAAAAAACAATTAGTGGAAAAGCAAAATTAATAGGAATAGAAACTAAAGAAGGATTTATAAAATTACCAGAACATGATTATAAAATAGTCAAAGGAGATAATTTAGTATTACTAATTAATAAAAATAAATATGAAAGGAAATAACAATGCATACAAATAATATAATTATTACAATTTCATTTGTGGCGTTTTTAGTAAAGTTATTACTATCTCTATTTATCTATAGAAAAAACAAATCAGCTGTTGTTAACAGAATATTTGCATTATTATTCTTTTCTCAAGCAATATGGGATTTAGGAAAATCATTGATGTGGTTAACTGGAAACTATGACCTTGCATTATTATTTGGAAAATTATCTTATACAGGATATATGATTTCAGTATTTATTTTCCCACATTTTTGCTGGGTATTCTTGAAAAAACAAAATATATTCAGAAAAAGCAAAACAATGATTACCTTATGGTATATTCCATTAATTATATTAATAATAATGCTATGGGGTAATGGTCTGGTTATTGGTGGATTAATTCCAGGAGCAGAAAGTAGTTATGGGTATGACATCCAATTATGGGAATATGATTATGGACCAGCATATAATTATTTTTTCTTATGGTTCCAAATACTACCATTTATCTATGGGTTTGGAATGTTTATGTACCATTATTTTAAAACAAGATTAACTGAATTAAAAGAAAGATTAAGATTTTTAGTTTTAGGTACAAGCCTCCCAATATTAATAGGAATCCCAACAGGAATAATCTTACCTGCCCTTGGATTTAGATTACCACCACATAACAATATTTTAACTACATTAATGAGTATATTCATTGGAATTGGAATTATCAAGTACAAATTTTTTGATATTAAACCAAACCATGAAAAAGTAGAGAAAAAAGCAATTCATAAGGATATTGAAAAGTATTATACAACTAAATTAGGAGAAGTTTATTTTGTTATTGGTAAAAATAGCTTAGAAAGAGCATACCATGTTTTCTTAGATGCATTACTTAAAAAACATTATGGATTAATCATTACAGTAAATAGTCCAAATGAAATTAGAAATAAATACAACCTTGATAATACACCTATTGTATGCATGACTGATAATGAAACAGAGCATGCATCTATTGGTAAACATGACCTTGAACAATTATATAGAACAATAATTGAATTTGCAAAGAAAGTTAATAATAGCTACATCTTACTAGATGGAATTGATTATTTAATTAAACATAATAACCTACAAAAAGTTGCTCATTTATTAACTAAGATTAAAAAAGAAATGCAAGAACATAATTGTTGTTTAATTATCCCAGAACATAAATTATTATTAAACAAAAAAGAACAATTACATTTAAAGAAAAATGCAAGAATAGTACCAAAATGTATTGGACACGAAAGTATTGAAGCAAGATTATTAAAAGACCTGTACAAATTAGGAAAGAAAAACAGAGAATTTATTATTCTTGGTTATAATGAAACAAGTGAAGCAATTATTTCAGAGTTTGAAGCTAGGAAAATTAAATGTACATTAGTTAATAATGATGATATTGATATGTTTTATCCAAAAGGATTAGTTAGATTTATCAAGGGAGAACCATTAAGTAGAAGAGTTTTATCACACCTAAAAATAGATGATATTAATAAAACAATTTTAGTTGTTATGGATGATGATGCAGATGTAATATTAGCAATTAATATCATAAGACAATTAACAGACAAAGCAGCAATAATTGCAAACATCCATGATTTAAATTTCTTAAAGATTGCAGAAGACTCAGGTGCAAATTATGTAATACCATCATCTACAATTGGAGGTAAGTTATTAGGATTAGGAGTAAGTGCACCTGCAATTGTTAAATGGATAATGGATTCTATTACCTATAGAGAAAAGAAACATCAGTTAGTAGAATTAGATATTGAGAAGAAATCAAAATTAGTTGATAAAAGTATTTTTGAGATTGATAGATTGATGCAAGGAGTTGCACATGTATTAGCTGTAAGAACAGGTGAAGTATTTAATGAATTACCTGATGATGAATATGTTGTTAAGGAAGATGATGTCCTGGTATTATTAACTACATTAGAGAAAGAGCATTTGAGAAAGCATATTAAAAAATAATTATTTCCCATCTAATACGTCATGTGCATCTAATGCTTTAAGACATGCATTAATGTTATTTTCTTTTTTTAATGTGAATAGTATTTTGGATTTAAGATATTGTTTTTCTTGATTTGATATACGAGCGAATTCATCTGCTTTTACTAGACCATAAGGATAACCAGGAAATGAATAATCATTAGAGTTTTTTATTAATAGGTTTAATATTTCATTGACTTTATTATTAAATTCTAAATCATTAGTTAAATGTTGTTTGTGTATTTCAAATCTAAAAATATATTCACTAGCAGTATTTAACTTTACAAACATCATCTCTGCATTGTGTTTTGGTTCGTTTATTTCAATGATAGGATGATAATACCAATTACCTTCAGGAGAAAGATGTTGTAACACATTAATTATATTATTACCTTTCTCTGTTAATAGATTAGAGGTTTTACATAATCCTGTTACAAGAATATTTTTAGAAGATGCAGTTTCATATAACTCATTAAAGTATTTATCTTCATTAGTATATGTAGCTCTTAGATTGCCATCTAATATTATTATATCATCATGATCAAGCCCGTGATTTTCATTTTCTGTATTAATTACCTCTGTTGCTAGTTTTATTTCTGCAAATCTTCTTGCTATATCTCCTATTTTTGAGATCTCAGCTCTGTTTTCTCCAATTACAATGGTTTTGTCAAATGAATATAATTCTAAGTCTTCCTTATCTGGCAAATATTTTATTACCTCTTCATTCTTTTCTCTATTTTCATTTTTATCAATAAATAATTCTACTTCATAGAATAATTTATCATCTTTAACTTTAGTTTTAGCTAAACAATAGAATTCTACTTTTTTATCAGAAATAGTTTTATTATTTTGAGTAATGTTTGCATAAATTCTTATAAAAAATAATGAGAAATTAGGTGCTTTTAGTAATTCACTAGAACCACCATCAATAAAACATAGTTTTGTAGCTAAGATAGGAGTATTTGTAATTACATGGAAATTATCTTTACTAATAGGTTTTGAAAAATAGGATTTATTAATTGGACTAAGCTTATCCCCTTCTTTATACTCTATTACTGTATTAATATTGTTTAATATCTCTTCATACATAATTAGTGGGAATATGTTGGAGTTTATATTAATAATTGTTATTGTGTCCACATTTTAATAAACTATATATACAATAGGTAATGTCTTTATTAATATGACAAAGATAGTAGTATTTGATGCGCAAGGACCTGTTTATTTGATGACAACTAAAGAAGATAATGTTATTTCTATTAAAGATACAAAACAATTGAAAATTAAGATATATCCTAGTTTTTATGAAGATTTTGATGATTATTTTGCTTTAAGTACAAAAAGAATGATGGTTGTTGAGGAAGAATTAATACTTGGAAAAAATATTAGTGTTACTTGTAATCCTGGAATTATTGAATTCTTTGCTAAATTAAGAAAAGAAGAAATTAAACCTATAATTGTAACATTTGGAACAAAAAAAGCAACAATAAGAGAGATGGAAATAGTTGCAGACAAATATAATAAAGAAAATAATACTAATTTAACAGGAGAAGACATTATTCCAATAAAAGATATCCATAGTGTAATTGATAATAACTTAACAAAAGCTAATGCAGAAGATTGGAAAAAGATTGTAAATGATAATTATGAAAATCCTGAAGTATTAGCAGTATTTGAGGACACATTTGATTGGTTAAAAGTTGCAACAAAAGCATTTGATTGCAAAGGTTTTCTTGTAGTAGATGAGGGGGAATGTGTTAAAAAAGAGAATCATTATGAAGGTAACCTTAAAAAGATGAGTGAGAAATTCTTTGATATTATTTAGCTCTTTTCCATAATAGTTCAAAGTATTTTCTATAACCATCTGCAACTGTTTTATCTTGGATTAATATACCATAAGGGTTTTCAGTGAATATTGCAATGCCAATATTGTCTCCTAGAATAATTGTTTCTTGGAGTTGTTCATATTCTGAAGAAAGAAATTTAATTTTTGTTAATTTTTGTTTGTTTAATTCATTTCCAAACTTCTTAATAGATTCATCAAATACTTGCCTACATTTTATTTTTTTAGCTAATCTTCTTGCATGAAGATTTCTCCACCATGTTTTACCCATAACATCATGAGTTACTCTTGTTCCACCACCATAAGTATTATATTCTTTAGTTTTATTATTTTTATTTAGTTTACTTCCTTCATTAAGAATAATATTATACATTTCATTAATACCACGCTTTCCACGAAAAATAGTTCCTTGATTTTTTTCTTTAACAAAAGCTTGCTTCTTTTTTAGCTCTGGTAAAATTTGTTCAAACCTTTTCTTTTTATCATCAATAAAGTCATAGAAGTTTTCAGGATCTGTTGCCTGGTAAACTTTTCTTCTTCCTTCCATTATATAATTAATAATACCTTTCTCTATCAAAGTGTTTAAAGCACGATGTATTACTGAATTTTGTAATCCAGATTTCTCTAATATAGGACCTGCTGTTGCTGATCCTAGCCCTAATAGAGTTATGTATACCTTGATTTCTGCATTTGTTAGACCTAAATCTTCTAGTATTGAAACATCCATATAATAAAAATAAATTAGTATATATTTAAAGTTTTCTGTTATACTCCCAAAAGAGAGGATAAATACTAATATAGTTGAGATGTTACCACTATTGTAAGATAGTTGAGGGGTAAAAACAATGAATAGTGACGAAGATTTATTCAATAAAGAGATATTAATGCATTATTTTCAAAATTCAGGACAATATATTATAAAACCAAAAGGAGTTAAATTACTAAATACAATTTTAAAATTACTAAGTGAAAGAATTGAAACACCATTAGGATTTGAAGAAGTGTACTTACCAAAAATAATTCCATTCAAAACAGCTGAAACAGCAGGTATAATAGATAAATGGGATAATTATTTGATTTCTGTTATGCCCTATGGAGAAACTAAAGGAGTAGAGGAACATTATTTAATGGATCCTTTGCAATGTTTAGCATTTTACCAAGCTTTTAAAAATCAAGTTGTTGATGTTTCTAATGGAGCAATTAAATGGTATGATCATTCTGGCCCAACTTATAGAAATGAGGATTTAGATAAAATTAGATCAAGTATAAAACAAAGAGAATTTCATAGAGCAGAATTTGTTTATTTAGGAACTGAAGAACAAGTAAGAGAAACAAGAGATCAAGGTCTAGAGAATTTAGAACAATTATGTCAAGATTTAGGATTAAAAACAAGAATAGTAGAGGGAGATAGTTGTTATCAAGAAGGTGGAGATATTGTTGATTTAGAAATATATCTCCCTCAAGAAGATGAATGGTTAGAATTAGCAGGCGGAGCAATATTATTTGATATTACTACAAAAAAGTTTAACATTAGTTCAACAACAAATGAAAACTTATGGAGTGGTTGTTTGGGTATTGGTTTGAACAGGTTTATGTATGCAATGGTTGCTTACCATAGTACAAATATTGAAAAAGATTATGGAGTAGTAAATTAAAATGAAACAACCATTAACTTATAGGTTTGAAACACCTGTTTATCCAGGAAATATTTTGTATGTAAATGTTATTGAACGATATAGTTGCACAAATAATTGTAGATTTTGTTCAAGACCAAGAGATGGTATGCTAGGGGATGATAATATTTATGAAAAAAAAGCAGGAGGTTATTTGTATTTACCTAAAACACCAACACTTGATGAAGTAATGAAAAGTATTGATGCAAATATTAAAGAAGATGATAAAGAAATTGCAATTATTGGATTAGGTGAACCATTATTTAAAATGGGTTTAATTTTGCCTCTTATCAAAAACATAAAAGAAAAATATGACATCAGAACAAGAGTTGATACAAATGGGGCATTAAATTGTATTGGCAAGGATCTAGCTAAAGGATTAGAATATGTGGGCTTAGATGAAATTAGAATTTCTTTAAATGCAATTAATGAAAAAGAATACAATGCATTATGTAGACCTGATTTTCTTGACACATATCTATATTTATTAGATTTTATTCAAGATTGTAATGTATCTTCTATTGATACATTTGTTAGCTTTGTTGTTGACTTTGTTGATGAAAAAACAGGAATAAGAACAAAAACAAAAGAAGAATACATTGAATTTGCTAAATCATTAGATATTGAAGAAGATAATGTTATAATTAGGAAGTTTATTCCACCAATAGAATAAGCAAAACATTTTTAAATCCCATTATAGAAGTTTGTATACATGGTTAAGAAAAAGCCTAAGAGTGGGAAAAAGGTTACTAAAGCTAAGAAAGTTTCTAAAGTAAAGAAAAAGATAGTTAAGAAACCAGTTAAAACTACTAAGAAAAATGTTGTGAAAAAGAAAACAACTAAACCTAAAATTTCTAAGAAAAAACCAGTTAAAAAAGTAGCTAAACCTACAAAAAAGAAAGTGGTAAAAAAACCAATCAAGGAAACAAAAAAGAAACTAACAAAAACTTCTAAACCAAAAAAATCAAAATTAACACCTAAAGTTGATGATAGTATTAAAAATTCAATACATTTAATTGAATTAGCATTGAAAGAAGATTTAGGTAAAGATTTTGAAGATATCACATCTAATGCAATTATTAAGAATAAAAAAATAAAAGCACAGATCAGAGTAAAAGAACATTGTGTGCTATGTGGAATTGATCTTGGACAACAAGTTATTGAAGTTTATGAAAAATTAGCAAAGATAAAATCAAAAGACAAAGTTAAGTTTAACATATTAATGAGAGATGGTGCATTTCTAAATAAAAATGAAGTAATTGCAACAATTGAAGGACCTGCAACTACTATTTTAACATGTGAAAGAACAATTCTTAATTTTATTGCTAGATTAAGTGGTATCTCAACAGCAACTAATAAATTTGTTAGTAAACTAATTATGCATGGAGTTCAATTATTAGACACAAGAAAAACATTAGCTGGTTATAGAGAATTAGAAAAATATGCAGTTAGAGTTGGTGGAGGAACTAACCATAGAACAGGATTACATGATATGTTTTTAATCAAAGATAATCATATCCAAATTGCTGGAAGTATTAAGAAAGCAATGGATGCTGCACTTAAAGCAAAGAAAACTGCAAAAAAAAGTTTATTAAAAAATGCAGATATAGAATTAGAAGTAGAATCACTAAAACAAGTTGATGAGTTATTAAGATTGAAAAAATTACCAGATATTGTTATGTTAGATAATCTTAGCTATGAGGAAATGGAAATTGCTGTTGATAGAATAAGAAAAAAATCAAAATTAGCTAAAAAAGAAATGAAAATAGAAGCATCAGGTGGGATTAGATTAGAAAATATCACAGAAGTAGCTAAATGTGGCATAGATATGATTTCTGTTGGTGGTGCTTTAACATTAGGAGCTAAACCTATTGATTTTACTGTTGATGTAATAGA
>JABHXF010000059.1 GCA_018657385.1 Candidatus Woesearchaeota archaeon
AACAACATTCATGGCATATGTCAATATTTTGAATTTGGATAATGATTTACAAAAAACAACAACATTCATGGCATATGTCAATATTTTGAATTTGGATAATGATTTGCAAAAAACAACAACATTCATGGCACAGACGGACATTTACTACGTAAATATCCTACTCGGCTTCGCCTCGCCTGGCCATGTTGTTGTTTTTTGCTAATTAACTTGATTCATACAACTCTGTGTCGGGATGAAAGGCGTACCATGCATATCCTCGTTTACTTTGTTCACTCGGGACGCATGGTATGCTGCTATTATTACTTTACTTCGTACAACTCAGTGTTAGGATGAAAGGCGTACCATGCATATCCTCGATAGACATCTCGGGACGCATGGTACTTATGTTCCTGTTTAACTTGATTCATACAACTCAGTGTTAGGATGAAAGGCGTACCATGCGAACCAAAAGTCCCTCTCCTTAACTACTTCCTCATTTGTATTTGCTTTAGTAATGCTTACAATACCTGCTTCATCTCTTTCTAGGATTAAGTCAACACCATTAACTGTATCTTCAATGATTGCAGATTCAATTAAATCATCTTCTTGATATGCTTTATACACACCATCAATCTCTATTCCGAAAATAACTGTTTTTGGATGTACACTATCATCTTCATTTTCTACAGGAAAAATTAGAAAACTATTTTCATAGTAATTACCATAAGGGTCTTTCCCATAATTTCTAAAGTGCCCTGTTTTTTGACTTAATACTTCAGAATCAGGGTGAATTTTTTTCCAATCTCGCCATACAACAGTATCAATTGAAATTGCCTTTAGTTTTTGGCCTGTTAGTTCTCCAACAATCCCTAAACCATCAATTTGAGTCCAATATGTTTGTGTTTCTCTATCATACATAACTAAATTTGAATTGTACAATTTCCCAGATGTTCCAAACTCAACTGTTTTTCTAATTTTATTTCCTTCTGCATCTGTTCCAACATCAATAATACTTTCATATGCAATTCCACTTCCACATAAAGGACAATAAGTTATTAGAATTGGATCATCAGCAATAAAATCATTAACTATTTCATGCCAAACTAGAATTTGTAATGGATATACTCTTTTTACACCTTTATAATCAATTGCTAAAACTAATTCATTATCTTCAATCCATTCATCTGCTTCTTCAACTGTTACATATTTAGGATTATCAATACTAGGAATTCCATCCATAGGGGGACCACCAGAACGAATCTTATCTGGATGAACTAAATACTTTACACCTGAATCAGTCATCATAATTGTTTCTTCTAATTCCTTAGAGATATCTTCCATTGGAATTTCTACATAAACATCTTGATTAATATTGCTATTACTTAAATCTTCAACATGTTTTTCTTCCTGAACAGAACAACTTATTAAAAACAATAAAAAAACAGTTAAAACAAACAAATATAAAATCAAATTTTTTATTTTCATTTTTCTTCACTCCACATTTCTTCTTTATATTTTAATCTTCCAGAACCTTTTTCATACAATTTGTATTGTATTGTTCTTTTTTTAGAATAATCTTGATGATATTCTTCAGCAGGATAAAAATTTGTAAATTGAATTATTTCTGTAACAATTGGTTTATCGAATTTTCCTGATTTTTCTAATTTTTCTTTTGATGCTTCTGCAAGTTTCTTTTGATTCTCATCATGATAAAAAATAGCTGTTTTATAATGTGAACCACGATCAGCAAACTGTCCGCCATCATCTGTTGGATCAATCTGTCTCCAAAATAAATCCAATAATTGTTCATAACTTACTTTTTTTGAATCAAATGTAACATTAATTGCTTCCTTATGACCTGTTTTTCCTGATGAAACTTCTTTATATGTTGGATTTTCTTCTTCTCCCCCACTATAACCAGAAACAACATCAATTACTCCTTCTGAAATTTCTAATGCTGCTTCCATACACCAAAAACAACCACCAGCAAATGTTGCTGTTTTTAGATCTTCATTATTATTGTATGAACCAATATCTTTATCTTCCATTTGTTTTTTTTCATCAGACATTTGTGTGTTTTCTTTTTCTACCATGTTTTCATCCTCAACAATATTTGTACATCCAACTATAAATATTAATATTGCAATCAAAAGTGCAATTCCAACTATTAATGTTTTTTTCATTTTTTATCTCCACGATATAATTAATCCAAATACTTTATATATTTCAAATGTAAAAATCAAATAATATAACGCTATAACCAACATAATCAACCCAGCAATTAGATTAATTCTTCTTTTATATTTAGTTAAAAATCCAATTACTTCTTGAGATTTTGTTGCGGAAATTATTGAAAATAGTAATAATGGAAGAGCCATACCAACTCCAAACATTAAAAAATTAAGTAAGTTTGTTAAAAAAGCAGTTGTTGATGTGCTTATTGCAAATAATACTATTAATGAAGCAGGATTACAAGGTAAAACAATTAATCCAAAAAACAAACCAAACACAAATGAAGTAAGTATTGGATTTTTTAAAAGTGGGGCATTTACTTTTGGAATCCATTTTCCAAAATCAACATTAAATATTAATAAAAGACTAACTAAAACTAAAATCCCAAATGCAATAGGTGAAATAATCCCAATAGCATTTGTTAATGATGCTTGTAAAAATTTAGTAAATATCAATCCAAATAAAAACATTGATACAACAACACCTAAAGTAACTATTAATCCTAAAAGAATAAATTTAGATTTTAATGATTGAGATGAAGTAGTTGATTCAGATGGTTTATCTGTTAAAGAATCTGTTTTAGTAGATAATTGAGAAGCAAGATATGCTAAAAAACCAGGATACAATGGTAAAACACAAACAGCCCCAAGAGGAGCAAATAATCCAGCTAAAAATGAAATCCATAAATTTGTTAATATACTTACCATTGTTTTACCTCATCATAAAACACACTTAATGTATGTTTTTTTAATTACAGCCATTAGCTATTTCTTCTTTTAACTCAGCAACTGATTTTAGTCCTGATTCCAATAATCTTTCTGAAAGATCTTCACAAACTAAAATTACAGGAACAGATGGTGCATTAACAACTCCTACGCCATAAATATCAATTAATTTTTGAGTTAATTCAATTGGTGAAATAGAATAATGCCAATTAAATCCATTGCTTAAAGCATGGTCAATAACTTGCTGTTTATCTTCATTAGGGTCTGTGTCAAGAGAAACATGGATTACACCAGTTGTATCTTGTTCAATAAAATCTTTGAATATCTTCTGTTGTTTTGTACATGTTGGACACCAAACAGCAAAACTTTCAATTAAGATAGGAGTTCCAGCAAAATCACTAACCTTAAATGTTTCACTTTCAAGAACATCAAATAATTCTATATCTTTCCAATCCATATCTTTAGTTTCTTCAATAAGAACAGGATTATTCTCTACTTCATCTTCAATAACATCTGTATTACTTTCTACTTCATCTTCAATAACATCTGTATTACTTTCTACTTCATCTTCAATAACATCTGCTATTTTATTTGCACAACCCAAAGTTAAAACTAAAACAAATAACAAAATTAAAATCATAATTAATGTTTTTTTCATTTTATCACCATTTTTTATAGATTTAAGTTTTTTATATACTAACATATTATATTAACACATATTACAATTATATAATATATAAGAATTTCTTGGTTTAATGATTTAAATATGTTTTCCCTTTAATATATTGTTTTTAGTATATGAATATATTTATATGAAAACATATTTAGAATAATTGTGATTCTATATTTGTAATAAGAAAGTAACAAAACACAATAGTAATAAAAAAGGGAAAGGTGAGAGAAATGGATAAGGCAGTAGTTGATCTTGAAAATAAGTTTAGTTATTTAGAAGATGCTTCAGTAAATAAATTAGAAGACTTAGTAAGTCAAGCAAAAGGAATTGCATTAACACTTATCAAAGATGCTGGTTCTGGTCATCCTGGTGGAACTATGTCTATTATGAGATCATTATTAATGCATTATATAGAAAATTCAGATTATACTGCTGCAACACAGCTTTCTGGTGGGCATTGTGTTCCTGCATTATATGCTCTAGCTTATATGGCAGGAGAACTTAATGATGAAGATATGGGTTTGTTCAGAACAATAAATGGACCATCTGGACATGCTGATACAAGAGTACAAGGTGTTGCTTCAGGGTTATTAGGACATGGAGCAGGTGTTGCAAATGGTTATGCATTAGCTGAGAGATTAACTGCCACAAAAGAAGATAGACCAGAAAGAAAAACATGGGTTTTTATTGGAGATGGAGAATCTGATGAAGGTAATATACCAGAAGCAATTGAACATGCAATCACTGAAAACTTAAATGTTGTATATGTTTTTATGGATAATGGAAAGAATTTGTCAGGAGATTTAGTGCATGACTTTGAAGATAAAGTAGCTGGTTGGGAAAAAATGGGCTTAACCTCTTATGGTGCTGAAAATTCTGTTAGCTCATTAAAATCTATTTTTGGACGTGCAAAAAAACGTGATGGACCAGTTGCTATTTCAGTATGTTCATCAAAAGGAGATGGTGTTAGCTTTATGGAAGATCATGAAAGTGGTTATCATGGTGATCCTTTGCCTCAAGATAAATATGAAATAGCTATGAAAGAACTTGAACAAGAACCAACAACATTTAGAACACCTGAATTAGAAGCAAGAATTGAAGTTGTCAGAGATACAAGAGTTATTAAAGCAGTTGAAGCATTAAAAGAACAAGGTTTTGGTTTAACAAGTGCTGCAACAAGAAAAGCAAATGAATATTTAGCAGAACTTGGAAAAGATCATGAAGAATTATTTGTTTTGATTCCTGACATTGGAAAATCTGTTGTTATGAATAAATTTGCAGAAGCATTTCCAGAAAGATTTATGGATGTTGGTATTAAAGAAATGACTGCAGCATTAGAAGCATCAGGATTAGCAGCTTCTGGTTACCTACCAATTGTATCAACATTTGATGGTTTTACACATATTGTTATGCCTGCTGCAAGAATGGCAGATTATAGTCAATTGAGAATGGGATTTATTTTTACACATGCAGAGTTATTAGGAGAAGACGGACCTACACATTTAATAACAGAAAATCTTGGAAGTTGGTTAGGTTTGTATAATATTGAAACAGTTGGAAATCCTGCAGACTTTGAACAAGCAAAAGCAATGATTAAACATTGTGTTGCTGATGGTGAAGGAATGTTTTACATAAGATTAGGACGACCAGGTGTTCCAACAATCTATAGTAATGAATCAGGATGTATGGTACCAGAATATGGTAAAGCAGATATATTATTTGGAAATGAAGAATCAAAAGGACCAGTTCTATTTACAACAGGTCAGCAAGTATGGGAATCTTTAATAGCAGCAGAGATGCTAAAAGAATGTGGACTAGATCCATCTGTTGTAAATGTTGCTTATCTCAGGCCATTTGATGAAAAAGCAATTATAGAAGAAGCTGCAGGTAGAGATGTTTATACAATAGAACAACATAGACCAGAGACAGGATTAGGAGGACTAGTAAGCAATACATTATTGACAAATGATGTTGGTGTGAAAAGTTTTACACAAATTGGTGTTACTGGATATATTCCATCTGGTTCAATTGAATCGCAAAAAGAATATTGTGGATTATTAGGAGAACAGATTCATGAAACTATTTGTGATACTATGAAATAGTTTTTTTCTTTATTATTTTTTCTTAATTTTCAACCTTAAACACTAAGCTTTAAATACATCCTAGCAAAACAAAATAAGAAATGCTTTATAATCACACATTCAAAGATATGATCAGAATATGTTTAGGAATAGCTAGCATTGCATCTGCATTAGGAATGATAATATGGAGTGGTTTTAGAATGCAAGAACTTGCTATTGGTCTAATTCTAATATGGTTAGGCATGGTTGTAATTAATTATGAAGGATAAGAGATTAATTAATTATAAAAGATAGTATTTTGATTAATTATGAAAAAGAAGATTTAAATTTACATTTTATAATTGGAAAAATAATAACAACAAGGGCACAGACGGACTTTCCTTCGGAAAATCCTACTCGTCTTCGACTCGCCTGGCCAATGTTATTATTTTTCCAAGAATAATATACCATTTAATTAAAAGACTAAACTCAGAACATCATACTAACATAACCAACTACACTATTATAATCTCCACCTTTTTCTGCAGAAGTTGAATATTTTAATACAGTTGGCTTAATTTTTAGTTGGTTGCACATTAACATCATCATCATCAAAGGTATTTTACCACAAGCATCAATTTTTTGTGCATTTGGAAAATCTAAGTTTTGAATAATTTGTATTGAAGTTCCATCAACCTTTCTTGCATCATCCAATGGTTTAAAATGAGATAAATCAGTAGAAAAAATAAATAAAGTATCCTCATCATATAACTTCAATAATTGTGCTAATATTTTATCAAAGTCATCCATGTTAACTTCTCCTAAAATAATTGGCAAGATTTCAAATTCATGACCTAATTCATTAAAAATATGTTGAAGAAAAGGAACTTGTACTTCTAAATTATGCTCTTCTAGGTGTGGAGCTGAATCATAAACAAAATTAGGATTTTCAAAATTAGGTTTCATTAATTTAACTTCCCCTAAAGGTGTTTGCCAAGAATCATTATCATCTGTAACTGCCTTATTTGTTGGAATTGTATGGTTCGGACCAATTAAAATGATTTTATTGAAAATTTTGCCTGTCTTTGCCATGTACTCTTTAATTAAATCATAACCATAGGCTGCAATTTCTCCACTATATTCCCAACCTGCATGAGGAACAACAATGCCATGAATTTTATTTTTTGATTCTAAAAAAGCTTTTTTGTATTCTGAAAATTTTTCATTTTCTTGTACATTATTAAGAAACTTAGCTAATAATTCTTCACATTCTTCTTTTGTTTCTGGATAGAATTGACCAGAAACAGCTGGTTGTCTTATTTTCATATTTTGATTGAATGTTAGAAGATATAAATAGTTTATGGTATAAAAAGAAAAATCATATATATTTCAACCAATATAAAGCATAATATGAAGGAATGTATGCTATATGAACAATTAATAGATAAAAATGTAAAATGTAATGCTTGTTCTCATAGATGTATTATTACAGACGGAAAAAGAGGAATATGTGGAGTAAGAAAAAACATCAAAGGTAAATTATACAGCTTAGTTTATGGAAAAGCTGTTGGTCTAGCAGTTGATCCTGTTGAGAAAAAACCATTGTTTCATTTTCTACCTGGAAAAGAGGTTTTAAGTTTTGGAACTGTTGGCTGTAATTTTAGATGTGAATTTTGTCAAAATAGTGATATGTCGCAGGCACCAAGAGAACAAGGAGAAGAAGCAATCTCTGGAAAAGAGATAACAGGAAAAGAAATTGTAGATTATGCAGTTAAAAATAAAATACCAATGATTGCTTATACTTACAATGAGCCAGCTGTTTTTTTAGAGTATGCACATGACACTGCAAAACTTGCAAAGAAAAAAGGAATTAAAAATATTTATGTAACAAATGGTTATGAAACAAAAGAAGCATTAGAATTAATGAAACCATACATTGATGCTATGAATATTGATCTAAAAAGTTTTAATGATGATTTTTATAAAAAAACTTGTGGAGCTAGATTAGAACCAGTATTAGAAACAATTAAACTTGCAAAAAAAATGAATTTCTGGATTGAAATAACAACATTAATAATTCCAGATGAAAATGATTCAGAAAAAGAATTAACACAAATTGCAGAATTTATTGCTTCAATTGATAAATCTATTCCATGGCATATTTCAAGATTCTTTCCAATGTATAAAATGCAGAATAAAAACCCAACATCAGAAGAAAAATTAAAACAAGCTTATGAAATAGGTAAAAAAGCAGGATTAAAATATGTATATGTTGGAAATATAATTTTAGAAGGCAAAGAAAATACTTATTGCCCTATCTGTGATAACATTGCAATTGAAAGATCAAAATATGAATTAGGAAAAGTTAATATAAAAGAAAGCAGATGTATTAAATGTAAAAGGAAGATTTCAGGAATATTTATATGAAAAGGTTATGAAGGTTAGGATGTGTGGAAGGTTAGGAAGGTAAAAACTTCTAAACCATCCGAACACCCAACCTTCAAAAAGAGGTGTTAAAATGAAAGTTGTAATAATAATTGCTCAAGAAGGTTATCAAGATCATGAATTAGATGGTGTTAGAAAAGTATTTGATAAACATAATTTAGAATATGATATTGCGTCTCCAACAGGAGAAGAATGTATAGGTAAATTTGGAGAGAAGATTAAGCCAGATAAACCATTAAACTATGTAGAACTTTCTGAATATGATGGTGTTGTTATAATTGGTGGTCCTGGAGCTCCTTCATTAGGTTATATTTCTGAATTTAACAATATTATTCAAACAGCTTATGACAATGATATGGTAATTGCTGCAATTTGTATTTCTCCTATGTTATTAGCTAAATTTGGTTTGTTGTCTGGGAAAAAAGCAACTGTTTTTCCAGATCCTGAAGCATTAAAAGCATTCAAAGACTTTAAAGTACATTATCTTAAAGAAGATGTAGTAATTGATGAGAACATGATAACTGCTGTTGATGAAGATGCATCTCATAAGTTTGCAGAAGAAATTGTTAGAGTGTTGAGGAAATAGTAATTAGATTTAATTATTTTATTTATTAGTTTAAGAAAAAACTATATCTAAGTTCTAGACTTCCCAATAATGTTTGGTTTATCAATATCTCTATATGGATTCTTATTTACCATCTTTCTCAATAAGTTCCAGCCAGCTGTTAGTTGGGCATAAACTTCAGATCCTGGTGTTGTAACTGCCTCAATATTTATACCCATATCTGCACTAGATTCTAATGCATAAGCACCTGCGTTTGCTTCTCCAGCTTGTTCGTATAATTCATTAATATCACTTAATAAATAATTTTTAGCTCCAACAACAATTATACGATTATTAATACCAAATCCTTCAGCTGGACCATGTAGTATTTGTGTTCCAGGATAATAAACTCCTCTAATTCCAGTTATTTCTTGTGTTTTCAATGCTAATTCCTCTGCAACACCTGTATTGTGATCAATCCAATAAATTGTTTCAGCCTGCATCAGTCTCAAAACAATATCTTCTTCATCAATATCCATAGACAAATTATGAATCATCTTCTCTGCAACGATTGCTGTTTCTCTTCCATTTTTTCCCAATGTAAATTCTCTGTAACTTAATTTACATATTAAT
Organism: Candidatus Woesearchaeota archaeon; assembly: GCA_018657385.1. Classification (GTDB taxonomy): domain Archaea; phylum Nanobdellota; class Nanobdellia; order Woesearchaeales; family DSVV01; genus JABHXF01. The sequence goes on from JABHXF010000059.1 coordinate 9,292, forward strand.
GCATGAAAAAATAATGTTTGTTCAACAACACTTTTAGTTGCTGGTGTGGCTTGTTCAAATCCACCTCTTAAGATGTAAGAATTTTTATTAGTTGAAGGATAAGGAGAATTTTCATTAGATATTTCTGCAAGATGTGATCCTTCTTGAGCAGTAATTCCAAAAAAAGGTATATCATTTATCCTTAATAATTCTCCAAGATCAATTACTTCAGGTGTATTTCCTGAATTACTATTTAGAAAAACATAAGCATCTTTAGGAATTCTATGAGCATCTAAACAAGATGGGAATACTACTTCTATTCTTTGTTCAGGAATTAAATCAGCTGCTAAGTATTTTGCAAAACCACCTGGCATCAATAAACTAGAACCCATTCCAACAATATAAATTGGTTTTCCTCTGATACGTTCTGCTATATCATAAGCAGGAGTTGGATCAAAATTAAGAAATATATCAATTGCTTCTGCCATCTCCTTTTCTGTGATTGAAGTTTCTGCCATTAATAGAAGAAATAGCATTTAGTTTTTAAATATTCCCTATAAATCACCATAAAGCTTAATAACTAGTTATCATACTCAATATTATGCATCAAAATAGAGATATAGATGGAAGATTAATTATTTCTCATACAATACAATAGGAACAGAAAAATCACTTCTTTTTGTTGTTATAAGATTACTTAAATCAATTGTATCTACAGTATGACTACTAGAACCAAGATGAGACATGGCAGCATACACTTCACCTTTTCTAATTTCTTCAGACATAGAAAGATAATGTGAAAGTTGACTTTCTCCAGAAGTACTAGGAATAATGCCACCCACCATCCAAATAGTAATATCTCTTGAACAATTAATTGGAATATTTGTTTCTTTATGAAATTCTGTAACATAAAAACTATAACCTGGAATTGATACATTCCCATGTAATTCTCCTGCGTTTAAAATATCAACTTTAAGCCTTGGTTCATGCATAATCTCTTGAGAGCTGGCATAAGTGCCAGGGTTTTTCCCAGGAACAGTATTATAAACAACAAACTCATGTTTATATTTACTCTTTATTTTTATAGAAGTATCAAAAAGCAATGGCATGTGCTGCATATGCCTGTAAAAAGAAAATCTACTATCATCTTTTGGTAAATCACTTACTGGAATTTTATCTAAAAAATCTAAAATCCATTTTGTAAAATACATATTTTGTTTTTTATCTTTAAATTGAGGTAAAGTTAAATCAAGTGCATGTTGTCTTGATTCTTTATGTACATTACTAAATTGTTGTAGTGTCATTGGTACAGCTCTTTCAACCATAACACCATCAATTACTTTTCCTTCTAATGTTGAACAGAAATCTCTTGTTTCTTCTAATGCATCTTCTAATACATAGTCTCTTCCATTATAAGGTAATGGATCAAGTAAAACATGACCACCAATTGATTCAAAGTAAGTTGTTTTATAATGTCTAAGAAGAGATTCAAGAATCCTAGGAAATAATTTAAGACCTAGACCACCTTGTTTCTTTACAGTTTTAAAGTCTCTTACTGTTCTTGCAAGATCTATAACCTCAGAGCCTTGCATAGCTAAAGCTGTAGAAGGAGTAACCATCTAACAAATCACCACTCTATCACCATTGTACTATCTATTATTTAAATCATTTAAATAGACATATTCTTCATTAAAATAGATATTCTAAAATATACATATTAAAAACAATAATAAATATAAAGGTGTGTACACATATAATTATGAAAAAGAAAAAATCACAACTTATCTATTCTCATATCTTTCATAGATTCAGAAATTAATTCATTAACATCTATTTTAGATTCTTCCCATTCAATTCTTTTGACTGTTGATTTTGTTGCAGGATTTGATGGACCAAGAATAGAACAGATTTCAGGACCAATTGAATCTTCAAATGTTTTTATTTTTTTTGCAACTTCAACTGTATAATTTTTATCATTTGTTAAAATAGGTCTTAATATTGGAATTTTAACTGCACTACTAATCACTTCCATGTTTTTTAATGTTTGAGATCCAACTTGACCAATATTATCTCCTGTTATTAAGTATTTGCAATTTTCTTTTTTAGCAATAACTTCTGCAATTCTTAAAAATAATCTTCTTTGTAAAATATAATAAAATCTATGATCACATTTCTTTGTTAAAATAGCTTGTTGTTTTCCATTAGTTACTGTAATAAATTTCTTAATACCTAAATGTTTAGAAACTTTCTTTGATTTTAACTCAGGAGAATTATCTGAGAATGGCTCAACTGAGAAATGTAATGCAACTATTTCAAGGCCTTGCTTATCCTTGCCAATGCCTTTCTTCATCATCATCCAGCCAGCTACAGGACTATCTATGCCACCTGATATTAATAATAAAGCTTTTTCTTTTGCCATTGTATATAGAAATACATTAGTGTTTATATAAATGCTACTGCTTAGGTGAAGAATTCATCTTCTGCTGAAAATATTTCTTCAAAAATTTTAAACCCATGTGAATACTATAAAGATCATCCCTAGAATAATCTGCTTTAGTTTCAGATCCAGCATATCTATTTTCAGATTCAATATCCAATATTTGACTAATGAATGACCTTAACATAGTATTGTTTTTTTCTTGATCTAATTTTAAAACACCATCATGTTGTGCCCTTTTGATTTTATATTTTAAGGTATTTACATATTCAAAATTAGGATTAGCATCATCTGAATTATGAAAAGAATCAGATTTTGAATCATAAACTAGTAAATCTATAGATCTACTTTCATCAGCCATAACTGATTGAAAATAAGTAACTTGACTACAATAATAACCAGCTAAATCATCATTAGTAATATGAGTTAGATAATTTCTAACTGGATTAGATAATTTATCTCGTTTTGTTAGCAATTCCTTTGCTCTTTCTGCTGTAATTCTTGCCATTTGGCAAAGAAATAAAGAAGGGTTTATAAAGGTTATTTCAATGATTTAGCCCATTTCTTAGCTATCTCAACATTCTTTTCTTTGTTTTTAGCAGTTTTCTCAAAGTCTTGCTTTGCTATTATTTCATTTTCATGTAATTCTGCTTCCATTTTCTCAAAAGTCTTTCCAGGGCCACCATCATGACATATGAATAATGCAATTTTTTTCCCAGAAAATTTGTAATTATTAAAAAATGTCCTTAATGGAGGTGTAAAAGTCCATGCCCATACAGGAGTTCCTATAATTAAAAAATCATAATCAGTAACCCATAGATCAAATTTTTCTAATTCAGGGGTTTTCTTCATCATTGCCATTCTTCCACCCCAAAAATATTTAGAGAATCCTTTAGATTTTGGTTGATCAATTGCTTTTAATTCCAATATATCTGTTTTATCTCCAGATTTAGCATCTAACTCTTTTTTAATTGTTTCAGCCATTAACTTAGTGCTTCCTTCAAATGAATAGTAAATTATTAATGTCTTAGTCATTGTTCCACCTCATTATTTTGTTGATTTCTTCGATCATAAGCAGCAGTTCCTACAAAAAGTGCAAATGCACCTATCCCTAATAAAGGTTCAAAAATTTCACTATATCTACCCATAACACAAAATGCTCCAAAGCCTAGAACTAAACCTCTTTTCTTTGTATGTTGAACATAATGTGGATTTTCTTCATCTGCAATACATGTTTCACCATAATCCCTAAATTCAATCTGTGAAATTATATTTTCTTTATCATGTGTGGTTAATGATTCATTATTTGCAACTAAATTTTCCAAATATTCAGATCCATCTAAATGAGATCCATGATAATGTTCAACATGATATCTATTTGGTTCTAATTCACATGAAATTGCCCCATTTAGGTAAAATCTAATATGGGCTTCATCAACACTTTCATCTAAAGAATAAGTTTGTTTATCTGAATCTGATAGTTTTTTTATTAATCCTGCATTTTGTTCTGGAAAAACCACTTGAAAAGGAGTTCTCTTAAACCCTTCATCTTTTTTTAACACATCAAATAATAGTTTTTGATATTGACTAAGTTCAAATTTAGAAAATGTTCCTAAAAAAACATCAGGTCTTGTTACACCAGTCGGATGAGCCATAAATGCATACAAAAGATTATTTACATATTCAAAACGAGCCATAAGTTTTACCTAAAACTAATAGAATATAAAGATTTCTAATAAATTAATCCAACTAATACTCCCCTTACTTGAGAATATCTTACCTTAACTGGGTCTTTGATAACATTATTATCGCCTTTTGTTACATAATAAAGACCTTTGTTATCTTCTTCTATCTTAAGAACTCTGTGTGCAATAACACTATCTCCATATTCATATGAAATAACATCTCCAACTTTGATATCATATTTTGATTTAGGTGGAATTTCTATTCCATTTGCACCTGTATCAAACATAGGATCCATTGAATTGGTATTAACAAAACTTGACCAAGTTGCATTTTTTATATCAATCACAATTTCATCATCATAAACATGTATTTGGTCTTCACCAATTCTATCTTTTGGAGAATTTCGTTCATTATCACCTGAAAAAAATCTTATTAAAATTGATTCAGATTGTGTTGTTGAAGGATAAACATCATTATTTTCTAGAGTTTTATAAGCAGTTGGTAAAGCATTAGTAAAACTTACAAAATTATTTGCATAAATAGCGTGACACATAAACCCAACCATGAATACTATAAAAAAATAACCTAAAAACCACTTATTTTTCATTAAATTAAACCCCCACACATAAATAACTACTAACCAGGAGTATTTCTTTACTTATAAATGTTTTGGTTTTATTAGTGATATAATATAAGAATTTTAAGAAAAAAGAGAAAAATCAACTAAAATCAATTGCAAAATCAAACAATGATTCTTTTAAGTCATCTAATGTCATATCTCCTTTGTTTTTAGCACAAATTTCAACATCTACTTCTTCCAAAACCCTTAACATATATCTATTACCATCTGTTTCTTTTGCATATAATGCCGCATCCAATATATGACCCATTGCCTCAACATCTCCTTCAAGAGCATCAACAGCTTTTGATAGAATAAAACCAACATCAAATAGGGTATGAGCATAAGAATCATACACAAGATCTTTGTAAAATTCAGCTGCTTTTCCAACTAAAGCTTCATCTTGTGCTTTATAAGCAATATTTGCTACAACTTCAATTGGATTAAATGAATTCCCAGTTAAACTAATAGGATGAGAATCAATATCATGATATAAACCAACTAATTCATCAACTGAATTTTGGTTTAATGCATTTGCTACCTTAAATCCTGCTTCTTTCCCATCATAAATTACTGCATGACCAACTGTTTGCATAAACATAGCTAAAACAGTATCATATTTTTCAAAATTAAATGCAAGATTATGGATTGGAGCACTACTTAAAGTAAAACCAAGATCAAATGAGCTTGGCTTCATATTGAAAACAGATGTTTTAAACAAATCAATAACAGCTTTTTGTACAACACCACTATATAGATTGATCACATGCAAAGGAAAAACACCATCTAATGCCTTTGCAACATTATCTGCAGCTTTTATTCCAGGCATTGTTGCTATTTCTGCAATTTCAGATAAAACAACATCCAATGTCTGAAGATTATCTTGATATTTTTTAGCAACTTTCTGAACAGATTTAAGATTAAATGCTCCTGCTACATTTGCTAATAAACTATATTGTTTAAGCACAATATCCCCTTTGATTTCTAATCCTGCAAGATATTTTTCAAAAAACACAGGAGAATCATCTTCTTGTAAACAATCTTGTAATTTAGTTTTAACAATTGTCCATGCTCTTTGATCATATTTCCAAGGCAATCTTACAACTCTTTCAATTGCTAAAACCCTATTTATCTCTTTTCTTACACTATTTGTTAGACCATCTCCATTACTAGAAGAACTTGCAATTGCATCAATTACTTGCATAGGTTTATCTAAAAGATTATCTAAAGCATCAATATATTCACTAACTGAAGTAGCTTGAATAGAATCAAATACTCTATCAACAGCATAAAGTGAAACATGACTCATTGCAGAATTAGCTATAGAACTTGGAAGGTCTCTTAATCTATCCATTAAACTAGGTGCAGGATACATTGAATTAGTATTTCTTCTCCTTGAAGATAATATCCCACCAGCATATCCACCACATCCTGTCATTTTATATTAAGAATAATGATTTTATTTATAAATATTATTAATGATTAGAATACATTACTTATTTATCATATAACTTATGTAAATTGTCTAATGCACGTTCACCAGAAATCATTTTTATTTTTCTAGCTTCTGCTAGTTCTTGTTCCTTTAACTTAATTTTATCTGAGAATTTTTCTTTTATTACACCATTATAGCTAGATATAGTCATAACTGCTTTCATAACAACAAATGCAGTAGTAATTGGCATCAAAAATGAAGATATATCTAATAATATTTCAGGAGATATGCCATAATCTAAAAAACAAGCATACATGGTGTATAATTCTGATGTCATTCTTAAATCATCCATTGATTCAAATACCCTTACACCATATTTATTAGCAACAATCTTTTGACTTCTAAGACCATGTAATTCTTTTGGTAACTTAGTTAAACTATAAGCTTTAGAAATATCATCACCTTCAACAACCTCTGGAAATCCATAACCAAATAATGAGCCAGAAGCATGTTGTACTTCTACATATCTTGCAATAATACCTACGTTTTTTTCTTTTTCATGAAAATAACCAACAAAAAAACCTGCATTTTGATTTTTACTCATCTCTACTGTACCAATATTATCAATTGTATCTCTATTTATTAAATCATCAAGAAAGGTAGCATTATCATGAGATAATGTATTATATCCTCCTGCTGTTTGAATTACTTCTGGTTGCCCCTTATTTGAAAAAGTTCTTGTTCCTAAATCATTAGACCTATGCCAGCCATTAAATGTTTTCACAATCATTTCAGCTCCAGCTATTCTATTGCCACCCTGATATGCTTTAAGTGGAGCATTTCCTCTTGATTGTTCCCATTGTATATGATTTTTAGTTCCCATATCACAAGGAAACAAACATCAATTTAAAAAAATTCCCTATTTAATCGGAAAAATTATCATCTTGGCCAGAGGGGTTGACTAGACTTAACAAAAGAGAACCAATAACAAAATACACAAAGATTCGTTCATTAAGTCTAGTTCCTTAATATCTAAATAACTGAAATGTCAACCCCACAAAAAAAGGCCTAGACGATGATGATTTTTCCTATGTTGTACACCTTACCACTACACTTATTTATATACAAAAACTGTCTAATAGAGTATAGGCTTTTCCGAAAGTTAAGAGTTTATAGATGATTTATTGATGCTAGATTTAGGGCTAGATATCAGAATATTAAAATTCTGAGTCTTGTCACTATCCCCAAACCCTCTAGCATCATTACATCTATTAAAAATTAAAAATCAAAATTATCAAAGAGGTAAAAAATGAATAAAAAAAGCTTTTTTAATGGTGTTAAAGAATCTGATATGAAAATTTTATCAGAACTAAGAAAAGATTCAAGACAAACTTTGGCAGAAATTTCAAGAAGAACAAATATTTCAATATCAACGATATATGACAGAATAAAATTTCATGAAAAAGAGTTGATAAAAAAACATACAAGTATTGTTAATTTTGAATTATTAGGATATAGTTTGAGAGCAAACATATTGATTAGCACAAGAAACAAACAAGGACTAAAAGAATATCTAAAAGAACATCCAAACATTAATTCTGCTTTTGAAATTAATGGAGGATATGATTTCTTAGTTGATTGTGTGTTTGCAAACATGTCTGAGTGTAGAGATTTTTTAGATAGTTTTGACAAATTTGATGTTGAAAAAAAACAAGTACACTATATTATTGATGATTTCAAAGTTGAAACATTTATGACTAATTAATGGAGGAATAAAAAATGGTAGAAAATAAAGATGAAGAAAAAACATACAGAGGTGGACCAAGCCCTAGTGAAAAATCACCACCACCACTAAAAAAACAAAATAGGCCAGTATCAAGACCAGGAAATGTAAAAAAAGGGATTGGATTAAAATGGAAATTACCAGCGTATTTAATATTAGCAACATCACTTATTACTGGGGGAGTTATTATATCTGATTATGCAAAAAGTGCTTATGATTCAATAAGCAAAGCAGTTTTTAGTGCAACACATACAAATCCAGCAGAAGCAAGATTAGACTTCCAAGAAAGTTTAGGAGATTACAAAAAGGAATTAAATGTGTATGATCAAGCAGTTACTGGTATTGTTAAAGACGCTGCTCAACAAGCAACACCAGCACAATTAGAACTAATGACAACTACAACTTATCAAAAAATGAGTGATCAACAAAAAACAGAATTTGTTTCAACAGCAGCAACAGATGTTGGAATGGTTTGTAAAGAGAAATAAGTAATTGAAATTAATCATGGTGATAAACAATGGCATATAATGGGGAAGTTGTTCCAAAAGGTAGTGGATCATTAAAAAAATTAGCAATAATTGCATCTATATTTGCATCAATAGCAATTGTTGGCAGACAGGGCTTAGACTGTGTTGCTAGATTTTATCCACCACAACAACAAAGTACACCAACACAACAACAACCTTATTTTATGACTGCTGATTATGATCCAAATACAAAAACAATTAGTATACAACCACCTGAAGAAGCAGGATTAGTTAAAAGCATTGCAAATACATTAGGTTATAGTGGAAATATGTTAGAGAACTTAGCTGATAAAGAAAGTACAGATCCAACAAACACACAATACCCTACTCAACAAAATACTAAATCACCAATTATTATGTTACTTCATCCTTTTGGATTACCAGATGCAAAATATAAAGATAGTATTGATGACAAAGTTGCACCTCAACCAGCCTCACCAATAACAAAAAAAACTGGAACAACATATAGCATTTAAAATAATAATGACTCAACTAGAATATATTTCAAGGAGAAATACAATAATGGGATTAGGAAAAATAATTGTTTATGGACTGGCAATATTTGGAGCTTATCAAATATATAGTTGGACAACTAGTAATAAAGAAATAAAACCACAAGAACCAACTACAATAGAAGCACCTGCACCAAATGAAAATTATAGACGTGGAAAGGATATTGGAGAAGGAGTATGGGATTTTTTTGAAGGTTTTAGTGGTTCAATTAGTGATAAGTTAAAAACAAAAGCAGATAAATATAAACCAGAAATAAACATATTAAAAAAAGATACAGAACAATATGCAGATCAGTTAAATAAACTAAAAACAAATTATCTAGATTCCATAATAAAATAATGCCATTAAAAAAATAATGGCAACAAATTCAAAAATACAAAAAATGAAATCATGGCAACAAAACCTAAAGGAAAATATCAAGTCAGTAAAGAAGCTGTAAAGTTTGAAGGCTTTGTTGCTAGATTATTATATGATTTGCACACAAGAGATGTTGAATGGAATGTTTTTTACACAAGGAAAAATGGAAGTAGAAGACAAGTAGATGTACAGTACAAAAGAGGATTATTAAGAAGAACAACAATTATAGAATGTAAATACAGAACAAATCCAGGATCTAGAATTTATTTGAATGAATTTGGGAATGGGAAAAAAAATAATGGCAATGGAAATTATAAAAATGGAAATCAAAAAAAATCACAAGAAAAAGAAATTTCACATCTTATTGATGAAATTGATGAGAGGAAAATTTATTCTGGAGCAAAATATTCTGTGCTTGTCACAAACGCTTATTTTAATGACCAACTTAGAGATGTTGCTAATCAACAAGAAATTGAGTTGTGGGATCGAGATATATTAATTGAAATGGTTAAAAAAAGAAGCAGTTTCTTAGGGATTTCTAGATTAACTTGGAGAAATAATCCAAACTTAGAAGATATGATAAGTAATACAAGAAAAAGAGAGTATGAATTTCTTAAAGGTGGACCATACAGAAATTAAAAAAGTTCTCTGGAAAAAAGAAAAAGAATTTATTTGCAAGTTTTCCAGGGTATGTAACTTCTTTTAACTTTACAGGCTAAACTACTAACATTTTTTTCATAACTTGGTTCAAGTTTTGCAATATTACCAATATGTTTTAATGCTTCTTTATCTTGTGTAGCTAAACCTAAGAAATAAGTTGGGTGTCGTGAAGTAATTTCCATACCTGCAGTTTTAATTGAACTACTATATCTTCTATCTTTTGCTTCTCCAACAAGAATTGCACCCCATCTTAATGCAGAACCAGTTTCTTTTGCTCTGATTAAATCATCAATATTTTCTGTTTCATCTTCTAAACTAGAATCTTTTTTTATTTCATGAAAAAATTCAGGATGATCTTCATTAACTTTTTGTCCAAGATAGGCTGTTGATTCAAGATAACTAATAACTTGTTTTGTTTCTGGACTTCTAACTGCTTGGCATCCACGTATACCTGCAAATGCAACATATAATGCAATACTTGTTATTAATAGTTTTTTAATCATTTTTACCTCATTATTATTTTGTATTATAAGTTCTTCTCTTGAATAACGTTTTAGTTAAATGCCCTAATCCAGTCCCTGATAAAGCTATTAAAGTTTTAGTCCCTGCCATCATTGCTGCTTCTTTATATTGACCAGAACCAGCTGCAAGAGATACTTCAGGTGCTAATGAAGCAAGATACATCATGACTCCAGCTGTTTTATCTCCAACTGAAGTTCCATTACCAAATGCATATCCTCCACCAAAAGAAAAACTTGGAGACATTGGTTGAAGAACATCTGCATTTGCTGCATAAATAGGAGCACAACTTGAGAACTTAAGAACATAAGCAGATAAAGAAGCTAATCCTCCTCTTCTAACTCCATCTAAAAAGCCATCATTAGAACTTGATCTACTCTTTGTATTTGTTCTTGATGAACTTCCTGTTCCTCCTCTAGCCTGATATCTTGACCTTGTTACATAATCATCAACTGTTTTTCTTGCTTGCATAATATCCCCTCCGTGATTTCTAAACTATAATAGACACTTGAAGCATATAAACATGCGTTGTAGTTATTAGTACAACCTCGGAAATACAGATATTTGCGTCGGAAAATACTATGAAAAAGAAATTGTTGTCCCCTCTACCACTACACTTATTTATATAGAAAAAATGCCTAATAGATATTAGATTTTCCGAAAATAACTAAAAAGGTGGGAATATGTCTGTAACAACACAAAAAGCAACTATGTTAAGAGAAAGATGGCGAGTAAGAGATAAACAATTAATAGAATCATTTTTTCAACCAGAACAAAGAAAACAAGATTTAGAATTTCTATTAGAAAATCCATTAGCTAAAGATACTATTCAAAAATTAGTTGAAGCAAAAGAAGATATTGAACATGCACAAGGTTTAGTAAATGAATATGGGAATATGCCAGGCAAAGGTAAAAAAACATTAGCAGGAAAAACAATTGATAAAAACTTTGAAAGAATTTATACTGAAATATTAGATATACAACCAAATATTGAGTTAGTTGCAAGTTTTTTAGATGATGTTGTTACATCTTATGTTGGTGCATTAAATGAAATGTTTGTTCATTCAAAAAAACAAGCAAGAGTAAAATATGATACTGCTGAAGAAACACAAAGACAAAAAATAAATGCAAATGCTGCAATGGATAATGTTGCAATTCTTTATCATGAATTAAGTGAAAAATTTGGTTTTTACTCAAGTAAAGATTATAAAAAATTAAGAAATAGAAAATTAAATAACAGAGCAAAAGAAGCAATTAAACATGGAACTGACAAATGGCAAATTGTTAGAAATGCAAATGTTGCTGAAATGAATGCAGAAGAAAACTGGAATAATAACAGACCAAGAAAAACAATTTTTTATGAAGGCAGAACCTTACCAAGTTCAGATGGTAGAGGAGAAAAAATTAAAGTTGATGTTAGATTATTTGTTACACCAAATGATGGATTTATACAAAGAGATTTAGATGCTATTGGATATCATACAAGTGATCCAACAAGATGTGATGATTTAATCATGGATATTTATAGATTTACAAGAACAAGATTTGAATATAGTCATGATGATAAAACAACTGGACAACTTGAATATTGGATGTTTCCATTTGAATTAAGAGCAATGAGAGAAGGAGATTGTGATGATTGGGCAAATGAACTTGCAAGTTATTTGATTGGAGCAAATATTCCAGAGTTTAGAGTTAGAGTTGTTTGTGGAGAAACAAGAACAGGTGGTGGACACTCAACAGTTTATGTTTTAGATGATAGTTTACAAACATGGAGACATATTAATAGTACAACACCTTATGCTGCAATTCATGAATCAAAATTAAGTGATATGCCAACTTCAAAAGATAAAAGTGATGGAATTGGTATAGGACAAGTATGGTTTAGTTATAATAATAAATATGCATGGCAACAATTTGAAGGAGCTGCAAGAATTAGTTATAATAAAGATAAAAGAAATGAATTAATTACAATGGTAAGATGATTAATAGATAAAAAAGATGAAAAAAGGAAATGCAGTATATATTTGGACAAAAGCAAATATATTTGATGATTCAGAATTTGTTGAGATATGTAAACAATCTGATATTTCAAATGTGTTTCTTTCTGCTTATAATACTAAAAAAACACCAGAAGCAAAAAAAGAGTTTTCTGAATTTAATATGTTATGTAATGTAAATGGTTTAGATACTTATGCAATGGCTTCTACAAATGAATTTGCATTGAACCATAGAATTGCATTAGAATATATTGATGACATTGTAGCTTTTAATGATTCAGTTGGCGAACATCAAAGATTTAAAGGAGTACATTTTGATGTTGAACCATATTGTTTGCCACAATATAAAGAAGAGAAAACAACAACAGATGAAACAAAAAAAAACAGATTAAGAGTATTAGAAAGTTATCTTGAAATGACAATCCAATGTTGTGAAAAAGCAAAAGAAAATGGACTAGAATTTGGATTAAGTATCCCTTATTGGTTTAAATTAAGATATAAAGATATCTTATTAAATTTAGGTGGGAGAAAAAAATTGTTATACAATCTTATTTATAATTCTAATCACATTTCAATAATGGCTTATAGAGATAAACCAGAACATGTTGTTGAAGCTGTTGCTGATGAAATAAGAGATACAGAAAAGGCCAATATTAAAACAAATAGTTTTAATTTTTCTAATCAAGCACTAAGAAAAGTATTTGTTGCTGTTAATGATTTGAGTATGATGCCAATAATTACTGAATGTATGGACTTTTTGTATAAAGACTTTTCTAGTTATGCAGGAATTGCAATACATCCTTATAGAGGTCTAAGAGATGTTGTTAAGAAAAGAGAAAATAAAAAATAAAATTATTCTTATTATAGAGATATGAACAAACCTCTGTAGAAGCTAGGTCCGAAGGACAAGTCACTCATGAATTAGTTATTCGGTCTTCGTGGTTTGTTATTCGTAACGAAAACCAAACAACGAAAAACTAATAACTTTTATAATAAAGAGCCTGCCGGCCTGTTAAAAAAAAGAATATGGAGAAAATAAAAAGAAAAAATTAAGAAGTTGTTTTTACAGATTGAAGCTTATAAGATGCAGGAACTTTAAGTTCGAGTTCACCATCAAAAAATGTATTTACCCTATCAGCTAAATATCCTACGTTATGATTAAATCTTTGTGATGGATTAAATTTTTCTAATGCATTTTTTGCTTCAACTAACTTATCTTGAATACCACTATAATTACCCACCAATAAATTTATTCCTTTTACTAAAGATTCAGCATCAGATTTTGCTTCCCTAAAACGTGACATATGATCCCGTTTATGCTCATTATTTTCATGCCTCTCTTTAGGTGATAAACCTGTTTCCTCAGAATATTTTATGACTTCTTCTACATGGTATTTAACAGAGTCTAATGCATCATTTAATTGACCATACATCCCACCAACTTTTCCAGTTTCTAAAAAATCTTCTTCTCCATATAAATGATTATGGATAGTACCTTTTATTTCTTCTAGTTTGCAAACAATTTTTACAGCTTCTTCATATGACTCTTGTAATGGATCATATTTACCAACTAATTTTTTAGCTCCAACAACAACATTGGCAACAAAGGATTTGAATCCACTTAAATATTCACTAACCCTAGAAGTTGAATTATTATCTGAAGACATTCCTAAATAATCTTCAATTCTAGCATCATTACAAGTTCCGCATGAATGAATTGAACCTGCAAGTTCTTCTAAACTTTTCCCATCACCATCATTAGTTTTATCATCTGACATTGTTTATACCTCCAATCATTTATAATATGTATTAGTAGGTTAATATGCTATTTAAAGAAGTGTAGTAGTTATCTAGACATCAATAGAATATTTTGTAAATAATTAAATCCAACATCAAGGCTGAATGAGAAAATAACAACAATGGCCAGACGAGCCGATAGGCGAGTAGGATATTTGCTTGCAAATGTCCGTCTGTGCCACTGTTGTTGTTATTTTCTTAAAAATATAATAAAAAGTATAATAAGAGTTACAATAAAAAATATAATAAAAAGTAAAAGAATAACAACAAAAAGAGCCTGACGGCCTGTTAAAAAAAAGAAAATCAAACAATGGCTTTCTTAATTTCCCATTCAAACCAAACAACTGCAACAACTGATGCAATAACAGCTGCAATCACAATAGAAACTACAACTGATAAATACCCAAAACCAAAAACAAATACAAATAAATATGATAATGGTGTTGAGATTAGAATTGTTCTTAATAGATTAATAACTAAACCAGGCACCCCATAACCCATACCTTGTAGTGTTCTTCCAATTATCATTGTTATTCCCATAAATGGATAAGCAAATACAATCACACGTAAATATGGAACTCCTATTTTTAATAATGTTGGATCTGAGGTAAATATTTTATAGATCAACGAAGGGAATGCAAAAAATATTCCACCAACAATTAGTGTGTATAATAAGCCTGCTTTTATTCCATACCAAACAACGCCTTTGATTAAATCTACACGTTTTGCTCCGAAAAACATTCCAACTAAAGTCATGACTGCAAATGACCCAGCCATTACAGGCATGATTACAACACTTTCTGCCCTAAAACCAATTCCAAATGCTGCAACATATTCTGTTCCAAAGTTTGCCATGAACCAATTAAAGATCATTAGGAAAATAGACATAACAATCATCATAAGACTTGCAGGAAAACCAACCATTAAAATTTCTTTAATTAATTTGGTGGAAAATGTAAAGTTTTGGGGATGAATATGAAGATAAGATTTCTTGTGTAAGAAATATGAATATAGTATAAACCCAACTGAGAATGATATAACAGTTGCAATTGCTGCTCCTTTAACACCATAACCAAGAACATAAATAAATATAGGGTCAAGAATAATATTTAACAACAAAGTAAATACTTGAACTTTCATTGGTGTTTTTGTATCTCCTTGTGAAACAAAGATATTATTCATAATGTAAGCTGTAAACATAAACACTGAACCCATTAAAACTATTGAAAAATAACTAACTGCTAATTCAATGACAGCAGGTGTTGCTCCAAATAAATTAAACATTGGTCTGATAAAGATCAAACCTAAAACTACTGAGATAGTAAAAAAGAATATTCCTAATAATATCCCATGCATTGCTGTGTTTTCTGCCCCTTTCTTATTTTTTTCTCCCATAAATCTAGATATACGGGAGCTCATTCCAACTGCAATACCTGAATTTAGACCAATTAATATAAAGAATAATGGAAATGAAAATGTTAATGCAGCTATTGAATCTGCTCCTAACCTACCAACAAAAGCTGTATCTACAACATTATATAATGTTTGAACAAGCATAGCAATTAACATTGGCCAAGCTAACTTGTATAATGCCTTTTTTGGATCTGCAATAAATTCATCTACTCTATTTCTCATTAATTTGTATTTTAGTTATTGGTTTTATAAATGTTTAGTAATGAATAACGTTCTACAAAAATAATTTCTTTTAGTATTAATGTGCATAAGCAAAAAACAACAACAATTAAAGCACGGACAGACTAAAGTCCTATTCGGCTTCGCCTCATCCGGCCAAGTTATTGTTTTTTGTCATTAAATGTATGAGTATTACATTTTGAATAGAATTAGAATGAATGTTTAAATGCACATGAATATGTATATAAGAGTAAAGAAATCTTTATAAGGGATGGCTAATTCTTTCCTTTAAAATGGTATCAAAAATACAAACAATTAGATGGATATTACTCTCAATACTAATGTTTTCACTAGTTGTAGCCCCACAAGCTTTTTCATCTGAAAAAGAAGGCGATACCATAGAAATGGATTTTTATGATATATATGAAAAAGAACCACCATTTGAATCAAAAGATGCAGAATCTG
Organism: Candidatus Woesearchaeota archaeon; assembly: GCA_018657385.1. Classification (GTDB taxonomy): domain Archaea; phylum Nanobdellota; class Nanobdellia; order Woesearchaeales; family DSVV01; genus JABHXF01. The sequence continues at coordinate 25,701 of JABHXF010000059.1, forward strand.
ATGATATATTAATAGGAACAAGCGAAGAAGAAGAAGAAGAAGAAAGTAAAGACAATATTATAATAGAAGAAAGTGAAAAAAAAGAAGATAATGATGAACATATAACAGAAACTACTGAACAAGAATCTGAAGAACATATAACAGAAAGCTCTGAAGAAGAAACACATGTAACAGTTACAGAAGGAGAACATACAGAAGAAGCAGATCATGAAGAAGCTGAAGAAGAACATCAAGAAGCAGGTGGCCATGGTATGGGCTTTGCAATGACATTCTTATTTATTGCAATAATATTATTCTTTGCTAAACTATCAAGTTTAATAGAAAAGTGGGGACAACCTGCTGTATTAGGAGAATTAGTTATTGGAGTTATATTAGGAAACTTAGTATTATTAGGAATTACTATTTTTGAGCCAATCAAAACTAATTCAATTATTATATTTTTAGCTGAATTAGGAGTAGTCATATTATTATTCCAAATTGGCCTTGAATCAAATATTAAAGAAATGAGTAAAGTTGGTTTTAGAGCAGGACTAGTAGCTATTATGGGTGTTGTTATTCCGTTCTTAACAGGAACATTAATAGGTCCAATATTATTACCAGGATTATCATTTAATGCATATTTATTCTTAGGAGCAACTTTAACTGCAACATCTGTAGGAATTACTGCAAGAGTATTCAAAGATTTAGGAACATTAAGTACTCCAGAAGCTAAGATTGTTTTAGGAGCTGCTGTTATTGATGATGTTTTAGGATTAATTATATTAGCTGTTGTATCTGCAATGGTAACTTTAGGAGCAGTTAGTATAGGAATGGTTAGCTGGATCTTAGCAAAGGCAATATTATTCTTAGTAGGATCAATTGTTTTAGGACAATTATTTGCACCATATATTAGCAAAGGATTTTCTAAAATCAATACTGGAGTTAGTATGAAATTCACATTAATAATTATATTTTGTTTAGTATTTGCTTTCCTTGCACAATATATTGGTTTAGCACCAATAGTTGGAGCATTTGCAGCAGGTTTAATTTTAGATCCTGTACATTTCAGATATTTTAAAGATCCAAAGATTGTAAAAGATGTAAAAGATAAAATCAGTAATTGTGGTGCAAATCTTAAGACTAATATTACAAGTGTAATGAATAAACATGCAGAAAGACATATTGAAGACTTTATTGAACCATTAAGCATGTTTTTAGTTCCAATATTTTTTGTAACAACAGGACTTGCTGTTAATATTGAAACAATGTTTAATCTTCCAGTATTACTTGTTGCATTAGGTATTTCAGTGGTTGCAATTGCCGGGAAAATAGTTTCTGGATTAGTTGCAGGAAATGTTAATAAATGGATTGTTGGATGGGGAATGGTACCAAGAGGAGAAGTTGGACTAATCTTCGCAACAATTGGAAAAGGACTTGGAGTTGTATCTGATACAGTATTTTCAGTAATTGTTATAATGGTAATCCTTACTACTTTAATACCACCAATTATTTTAAATTATTTAATTAAAAAACAGGAAAAGAAAAAGAAGTGATTATTTCTATATCTTTTAAAATTTTAATTTGAAATCATGTTTTTCAAACTATTTAGTTTTTTCTTAAAACCTTTTATCAGTTTTTAACGACTAGTGTCGATATTGTGTGAAACTTTAAAAAGGGAAAAAGCCATAATAATAGTATGAGCAAAATAATATTAACCAACATTGAACCAGGATTAAATGCTAATTCATCTGAAATGGCTAACGTAGTTATACAACGTCTTGGGTTGATGCCAAGGAAAAAAGGTAGTACAGAAAAGATGCATTGTGTTTTAGTTGCTTTATATGAAAGAGCTAAGATTGCAACAAGGGAAAAAGATCCAAAACAATCTATAATGACTGTTGAAAATATGGGTGTTTCTGCTGGCATTACAAGACAAACAATGTATGAATATCTACGAAGATGGTTGGAATTGGATTTGATAATAAAAACAAGCTATATTGATGAATGGAATAAAGTTGTAATTGGATATAAACTAAATGGAAATACAATTGAACAAGCATTTGAACGAGCTAGAAAAAAGGTGCATAAACATTTAGATGAAACTTCTAAATATGTTATTGAAATGCAGAAATTATTGAAAAATGAAAAGATAAGTGATAGTGTAAATAGAAAAAATTGATGTTTTGACTAGGTCCGGAGGACGTGTTTCTAAGGAATTTCTTTTTTTGTTATGTTTATTAAGAAAAAACAACTTGGCCGGATGAGGTGGGACGAAGTGAGTGAGTTATACGAACTCACAAGTACCAGCCGAGTAGGACTTGTGACGTTAAAATGCGTAGCATTTTATGGCTTTTGACATCCGTCCGTGCCTTGGTTGTTGTTTTTTCATTAAAATTAACAAAATATTTGTTATTAAATTAATAAAAAGAAAAATCAGAACAAAAAGAGCCTGACGGCCTGTTAAAAGAAAAATAAAATAAAGAAAAAATCAACCAAAGTAACTCATTTGTTTTGTTTTAACATCATCTTGAGCTTTACTGCTTTGTTCAAGAATACCTTTTAGTTTTTCTTCGAACTTTTTAGCTGTTTCTATTAATGGTTTAGCATCAACTTTTAATCCCAAATATTTATCAAGACCTGTAATTAAACTTGCAGCTGCTTTTGAATCTGGCAAATTACTTTTAGTGTCTGCAAAAAATGCTGTTATTGGCTTATTTGTTTTTAACATTAATGCAGAAGTTGCACCAACAATAATACCTTCATTTAGTTTTTTTGCAAATTTCTTAATTACAGTTTCTCTTTTTTTATTTGTTGTAAAATAGAATATATTGCCTTCTTCCTTGCCATCTTTTAATTGACCAGCACTTCCAACACCTTCTAAACAAATAATTTCTTTTGCAGAAGTTTGTTTTGCTAAGTCTTCAATTAAATCTGCAATTTTCCATTCAATATTTGCTGTTGTCAAAATTGCATGAATTATTAACAAATTATATTTTTTGTTATAGAATATTCCAATTGGATCAACTACCTTACCTGCATGAATCGCAATTGTTGCTGGCAATTCATCAAACCAGTACCTACCAATTTGTTCGCAATCTAAATGTTCAACTAAATATTCTGTTGCAATTGTGCCTACTAACCCAAAACCTGGAAAACCTTGGATAATAGTTGGATTCTTCACCTTTTTTTTTAATTGTAATTTCATCATTGTATTATTAATTCTAGAAAAGGTCATTTATAAGTTTTTTGGAGATTTTATTTGATAGATATTAATTTCTTTCCAACTATATAATAAATAACAACAAAATTGGCACAGACGGACTTTGCTACGCAAAATCCTACTCACCTTCGGTTCGCCTGGCCATTGTTGTTATTTTTTACGCATTAATATTATTGAAATTGAGATGATGATGATGTAGAAGTGGCAGGAGTTGCTCCATCCGGGATGCCCCTTAGGTTTGAGCGTAGCGAAAACCATCTAGCACCATAATCATCATCCCAATTTCCAAGATATAAAGGATAAAACTATAAAAAACCCACAATATTTATATATAAAACCACAATTCAATACCTTATAATATTTATAAATTAATATAAGATAATAAGAGGTAATTAAGATGTCAGAAAAGCCAGAAGGACCAAAAAACAACATATTCATACCAATGGAACAAGAAATGCTTGAACATTGGAATAAAAATCAAACTTATGCTAAAGTTAAGAAGAAAGGAGAAGGAAAGAAAAAGTTTTACTTCTTAGATGGACCTCCATATACTTCTGGCAGAGTTCACTTAGGAACAGCATGGAATAAGACATTAAAAGACATGGTTCTTAGATATAAACGAATGAATGGCTTAGATGTTTGGGATAGAGCAGGATATGATATGCATGGAATGCCAACTGCACAAGCTGTTCAGAAAAAATTAAATTTACCTAATAAAGATGATATTCTCAAATATGGTATGGACAAATTTGTAAAAGAATGTGAAGATTTTTCTATAACAAATATGAAAAAGATGAATGAAGATTTCAAAAGACTTGGAGTATGGATGGATTTTGAAAATGCATATTACACAGCTAATCCAAAATACATTGAAAGTTGCTGGTGGTTAATTAAAAAAGCAGATGAAAATAAAAGATTATATTTAGGAGAAAAAACAATGCATTGGTGTGCTAAATGTGGCACAGCATTAGCTAAACACGAATTAGAATATAAAAATGTAAGAGATGATTCTATTTTCTTGAAATTCAAAGTTTTAGGAAGTGAAAATGAATATTTAATAATTTGGACAACAACACCATGGACAATTCCTTTTAATCTTGGAGTTATGGTAAATCCAGATTTAGATTATGTAAAAATAAAAGTAAATGTTGCAAAAGAAGGAGAAGAAGAAAAACTAGAGCAATGGGTTGTTGCAAAAGGTTTAGTTGGAGCATTTATGGGATCTGTTGTGAATAAAAAATATGAAATGATTGAAGAAGTTAAAGGAGAAACATTAGAAGGTATCAAATATAGACATCCTTTACATGATGAAATTCCTGAAAGTTACGATGAACTTGATAAAAATCATGATAAAACATTTTCAGTTGTATTAAGCAGTCAATTTGTTGATCTTTCAGCAGGTACAGGTTTAGTACACATGGCACCTGGTTGTGGTCCTGAAGATTATGAAGTTGGAAGGAAAAATAATATACCACCATTTAATAATCTTAATGAGGCTGGAGAATTTCCTGAAGATTTTGGTTGCTTTGGAAAGTGGAAAGCTAAAAAAGATGATAAAAAATTCATTGAAAAATTCAAAGAAATGGGTTTCTTAATTGAATCAACTGAAGTAGAACATGATTATGCACATTGTTGGAGATGTAAAGAACCTGTAATATTTAGAACAACAAAACAATGGTTCTTTAAAATCGAAGATATGAAAGAAACAATGCGTGAATTAAATAAAGATATTTATTGGAATCCTGAATTTGCAGGAAGTAAAAGTTTTGATAGCTGGTTAGCAAACTTAAGAGATAATGGAATTACAAGACAAAGATTCTGGGGAACACCTCTGCCAGTATGGAAGTGTTCAAAAAAAGATGATGAAGGAAAAGAAGTCTGTGATAATTATGTTGTAATTGGTTCTGTTAAAGAATTAGAAGAAAAAGTTGGAAAAGAAAATGTTCCTGAAAATTTGCATAAACCATGGATTGATGATGTGAAATTCAAATGTGATAAATGTGCAGCAGAGATGGTAAGAGAACCTGATATTCTAGATGTATGGATTGATGCAGGTGTTGATTCATGGGCATGTCTTGATTACCCACATAGAGAAGATTTAATGAAAGAAATGTATCCGGCTGAATTTATTATGGAAGGTATTGACCAAATCCGTGGCTGGTTTAACATGTTATTTGTTTCATCTATGGTTGCAATGGAAAAGCCAAGCTATAAAGCAGTATACATGCATGGTTTTATTAATGATGCTCAAGGCAGAAAAATGTCAAAATCTGAAGGTAATTACATTTTACCAGAAGAAGTTATAGAAAGTTATGGAAGTGAAACATTAAGATATTATATGATTGGTGGAGCAAAGCCAGGAATAGATTTAAATTATAACTTTGATGACATGAAAGTTAAGTTTAGAAATCTTGGAATTTTATGGAATTTACATAAATTCATGATTGACTTAAAAAATAATAACAATCTTGAAGTTGGAGAAGTAGATAAAGATAAGTTAGGTTTAGGAGAAAAGTATATTTTATCTAAACTAAATTCAACAATTGTTAAAGTAACAGAGATGTATGAAAAATATTTGCTTAATGAAATCCCTACAGCTATTGAAGAATTATTTTTAGAATTATCTCGAACTTATGTTCAAATGGTAAGAGATAAAGCAAATAGTGGTTCAGAAGAAGATAAACAATTAGTGTTAAATGTTCTGTTTAAAGTTATAAATGAAACATTAAAAATGTTAGCACCTGTTTGTCCAATGGTAACTGATAAAATTTATCTTAATCTAAAAGAAGAGTTTAATTTAGATGAAGAGTCTGTTCATTTAATTGATTGGCCAAAAGCTGATGAAAATTTAATTGATGAAAAAATTGAAAAAAACATTGAAACAGCTAAAGATGTTATACAAGCAGTATTATCAGCAAGAGAAAAAGCAAAATTAGGTGTAAGATGGCCATTAAAGAATTTAATATTTGTTTCTCCTGAAAAAGAATTAAGAGATGCAGTTAAAGAAATGAATGGCATGATTAAAACTCAAACAAATGTTAAAGAAGTTGGTATTGGAAAGGAGTATAAAGCTATTAAAATTAAGATCAAGCCAAACTATAAAACAATTGGAGTGAAATATGCAGATGATGTTGCACAAATCATTACTCATTTAGTTAATATAAATGAGAATACAGTAATGAATAAGATAAAAGAAAAAGGATGTTATGAATTTTCTCTTAGCAAAAAGGAGTTTAAATTATTAAAAGAAGATTTAATAATTGAAAAAGTAGCTCCAGAAGGTGTTATGGAAGGAGATAGTAAAAAAGGAGATGTATATATTGATGTTACAAGAACTCCTGAATTAGATTCTGAAGGTTATGCTAGAGAAATTATGAGAAGAATCCAAACATTAAGGAAGAATGCAGGATTGCAGAAAAATGATGATATTAAACTTTGTGTTTTCATTAGTACTGAACTATTAGAAATTATTGAGAAGTATGAAGATGAAATTAAAGACAAATGTGGAGTTAAAGAATTTTATATTGGCGAAGAAAAGAAAGAGTTTAAAGATGTGTTAGAGACAAAGATCAAGGGGAAAGATATATGGTTGAGCCTGGAGAAAGTATAGTTATAACTAATATAGTGAGGTAAATAATATGGCAAAAGCAATAAGAGATTCTGAATTAATAGTACTTGATGGTAGAGTTTATCATTTAGGTTTGAAACAAGATCAATTAGCAAAACAAATATTTGTTGTAGGAGATCCTGATAGAGCTGATTTAGTTGCAGCTAAATTTGATACAGTTGAACATAGTGAAAATAATAGAGAATATGTTACAAGAACTGGAACTCATAATGGAATGCATGTTTCTGTTGTTGCAACTGGAATTGGTACAGATAATAATGAAATTGCAATGGTTGAAATGTATACATTGAATGAATTTAATCTAGAAACAAAAGTTAGAAACAAAGGTGCAAAACCATTAACAATTATAAGATTAGGAACTTCTGGAGGACCACAAGAAGATATTGAATTAGGAACATTAGCTATTTCCACACATGGTTTAGGTCTTGATAACACAGGATCATATTATGAAGCCCCACATGCAGATTTTGACACAAGTCAAATAGAAAAGTTAGCATACAAAATTATAGATGGTGGAATAAGAAAACAATCAAGATTTAAAGGAAAAATAATCCCATATGCATCAAAAGCAAGTCCAGAAGTTGTTGATGCATTAATTTCAAGTGCAGAATTATTAGATGTACCTCATGCTGTTGGTATTACTGCTTCTTCATCTGGATTTTATGGACCACAAGGAAGAGAGATTCATGGATTGCCAATAACCGTTCCAGGATTACAAGAAAGATTAGCAACTTTGCAGTATAATGAACATAGAGTTGTTAACTTTGAGATGGAATCAAGTTTATTATTCCACATGGGTCAAGCAATGGGTTATAGAACAGGAACAATATGTGCAATAATTGCAAATAGACCAAGAGGAACTTTTATGGATGATTACAGCCCAGCAGTTGATCAAGCAATAGATATTGGATTGAAAGCAATGCATAAATTGTATAAAACAAGTAAGTAATTTTCTTATTTCTTTTATTTTTTTTAACTGGCCGGCAGGCTCTTTTTGTTCTGATTATTTTTTTACTATGTTAATTTTAAATCCAACAACAACATAGGCACGGACGGACATTTTCTTTAAGAAAACATCCTACTCGGCTTCGCCTCGCCCGGCCATGTTGTTGGATTTAAAAGTTAGCCTGGCTAAGTTGTTTTTTCTCATCTTGCCATGTTGTTGAAAAAGTACTGCCAAGTTTCTATGAGCAATAGATTAACTCTTATGTCCACAATTCACCAAAACTATATAAATCAGTGGTCATAACATAATACATATGACGTATACTGAGATACAAGTTAAAGGTGGACGTAATTATTATTATAGAGCTAAATCAGTTAGAGATGGTTCTAAGTTTAGAAAACTAAGAAAGTATATGGGTGTTGATTTAGATAAAGAAGATTTAAAAAACAAAGAACAAGAAATGGATTTATTATTAGGAGAATCATTCAAAGGAATTCTTAAAGATGAAAGTATTGGACATATAAGAAAAAGATTAATTGAAGACATATCTAAAATTAATATTACTGAAAATCCAGTTAAAATTGCAAGTCTAAAATTACCTGCACCTTCTTTAAATAAAGTTAAAGCAATGACACAACAATATAATAAAGCATTTCATGCAAAAGTATTCACATTATTTAGTTCTTCAGAAAGTGAAATATATAGTTATGCAAAAAGACATCCAATTCATTTTGATACTTGTTTTTGTTTTATTAAAAATGAAGAAGGACAATGGTATTTAGGCACAAAAGGAATGGAACATGTTAAGAATTGGATATTAACAGAAGCAAAAAAATCACCACAACCTATTTTTGAAATGTATAACAGGTGGGAAAGAGACTGGCAAACATATTTAAGATTAGAAAAAGAATTAAGAAAAACAAATTTATCAAAATTCTCAAATAAAAAATTATATGAAAAATTTAAAGAATTTTTTAAACAATTTCAATTAGTTGGATCAATTGCATATATTTGTGATGCATTTATGAGTTATGGTGAAGAAGATTGGCTTGAAAAATTAATTACAGATGAATTAACTAAACTTGGCATACCACCTTCTAAGAAAATCAATTTATTAAGAAGATTAACTTGCCCTGTTCACTTATCATTTACTTTAGAAGCTGATTATCAATTAATTAAAATTGCAGGAAAAATAATAAATAAATTTAATAAGCTGCCAAGCTTGAAACAATTAGAAATTGATTCTCCTACATTATTTAAAGCATTAAAAAACCATGAAGAAACATTTCATTGGGTACAGAATAATTATCATAATGCACATTATGTCGACATAAACGAATTATACAAACAAATTACTGAATTAATAGCTGGCAAAAATAAAAAAAAGCTAAGAGAAGAAATTAAGGAAAAAGAAAAAGAATTAGAAAACATAAGAAAAGAACGAGAACAATTATTAAGTGAATTAGGTTTATCAAGATTTACTAAAAACATTTTAAGAATCGCAAGGTTATTTAGTAAATGGAAAGACATTAGAAAAGGTGGTGTGTATATAGGTATGTATCATTTTGATTGTTTTTTAGATGAAGTAGCAAGAAGAACTGAATTTAGTAAAGAACAATTAACTTTTTCAATTTTTAATGAAATAAAAGATATTCTTAATAAAAAAAATATTGATAAAATAAGAAAAGAAATAAAAGAAAGAGAGAAACAATGCTTTTTTGTTTATACTGATAAAGGACATTTTATTGTTGGTGGAGAAAAAGCAGAAAAATATTTCAAATTGTTAGAAAAAGGTAAAAATAAAAGTATTATTGAGATTAGAGGAGTTGTTGCAAGTCCTGGTTATGCAAGAGGTAGAGTAAGTATTGTTAAAAAAACACAGGATATTAATAATTTTAAAACAGGAGATATATTAGTTGCAAACCAAACAACACCTGAATTTTTACCAGCAATGAAAAAGTCAGCTGCAATAGTAACAGAACAAGGTGGAATTACTTCGCATGCTGCAATTGTTTCTAGAGAACTTAAAAAACCATGCATAATTGGAACTAAAATAGCAACAACTACATTATTAGATGGAGAAATAGTAGAAGTAGATGCAGAGAATGGTATTGTAAGAAGAAAAACTTAATTATCCTTGAAATGATTAATATCATGTAATTTACCTTATCTTAATAACATTTAAAAACCACACTAGATTTCTTTATTATTACAATGGAATATAGAGCCTTGCAGAAACATATAGAAGAGATTGTTGATAAAGAAACAGAAGGTATTCCAAGTGATGTTAAAGTACCAAGACCAACTGTTTCTTATAAAGATAATGTGACAACTATAAGCTTTGATATGCCTAATTTTTCTCCAATTAATTACCAAGATGCCATTACAACAATTTGTGAATATTATAAGAGAATAGATAATCTAGAAGAACATAAATTAAAAGGTCTATCAATGCAGGCTATTCTGGAGAATAATCTTAAAGATTATCATGAAACTTATGGAAGTAGTTCAATATTTCCAGACAACGAATCATATGATCAAGGAATACATACAAAAATAATAATTTCAGGTGGTTTCATGATTAGTTTAGGTGAGACACATAAATTAACTATGTCAAAAAAAGGTGAATTTACTAATGAAGAAATTGATTGTATGGTAAACTTTTGGAAAACTTATGCTGTTGCAAAAAAAAATGAATTAAGTATTGAAGATAAACTAAATGAATTAGGTGTAGTATTACACAAAGATAATTCTGAATGGACATGGGATAGATTAGTTGGTTATGAAAAAGCAAAAATAGAATTACAAGAAACTATAGTCTCACCATATAATGATCAAGATATTTATAATCAAATGGTTAAACTTACAAGAACTAGAGAAGAATCAATAATCCCAAGAGCTGTATTATTAGAAGGACCACCAGGAACAGGAAAAACAACAGCTGCAAGAATAATTGCAAATGATAGTGGTGTTCCTTTGGTTTACATACCATTAGAAAAAATAATGAGTGTGTTTTATAGTGGATCTTCATCTAAATTGTCAGCAGCATTTGATTTAGCTTATGAATTTGAAAAAGCAATTGTTTTTATTGATGAACTTGATGCATTAGCAGGAACAGATGATGGAAGAATACATGAAGAAACAAAAAGAATGATTTCTGTATTACAAAGAAGATTAGATGGATTTGAATCAAAAGAAGGGATTCTTGTTTTAGGTGCTACAAACAAAGTAGATTCATTTGTTGCTCCTATTTTAAACAGATTTAGTAGAATAATTACATTTGGACTTCCTGAATTTGATGATAGAACTGCATTATTTCAATATTATGCAAAACAATTATCAGAAGATGAAGTAAAAATACTTGCAGAAAAAAGTGCAGATTATTGTTGTAGAGATATAAGAGACATTTGTGCAGATGCAGAAAGAATATGGATTAAAAGAATAAAAGATCAACAACTAGAAATCACACCACCAGGTGTATTGATTTATCAAAAAGCATTGAAACATAAAACTCCTATCAAAGCAAAATAATTACTATTATTTCTTAATTATTTTAATCAACCATTGGACAAATATCTATTGATTATAGGTGTGATTAAATGTTTTTAGCAATGCTGTCCACTGGGGTATAAAGCCTGAAAGTATTGAATTCTATTAATACAAGAGTTTTGATGGTTAGCACTGGACATGTTGATGTGAGGTATATAAAGAGGTTTTGCGTTAGGAAGGTATAGAGGGTTTGGAAGGTAAACCCTCCAAACATTCCAAACTCCAAACCTTCCTAACTAAATAGACGGTGATAATCATGAAACAAAAGGTAGCAAAAGACACCCCACTTATGGAACTCACATTAAGAAGATATGAAAGACCTGATAAAATGGAGCCTAGAAATTTAATTAAAAAGTTTTGTTTAAGTGTTGGTCTATTACAACCAGGTGATTCAAGAGATATAATTGTAGATATATTATATGTATTGTTAAGAGCAAAATCAGATCAAAGAATAATGACATCTGAACAAGTAAATATTGAAGTTAGAAAACTAAGAGAAGAACATAATTTAGTATTATTAGGGGTTGCTCCATCTAATGTTAGAAGACAAATTAAAAGATTGAGAGACCTATTATTAGTAGAGAAGATTAGAAATAATTACAGAATTCATGAATTCTCCCCACTTAGCGATAGCTATAAAGAGAAATTTGAACAATATCTATTACCAAGTGTTGTTAGTAGAATTAATGAATACTTTAGAGAGATTGATAGGGTGTTTAACTAGATATACAATAAAAATATATTAAAAAATACTTTATGAATTAAGTTTGTCACGTCGCTAATCAAGTATATAAGAAAGAAATGATAAGATTACGAGAATGTGGCATCAGCCAAAAGAACCTCTTTTTCCATTAACTTTATATACCATAGTTCTAAATATATCTATATATGATTAAAAAGAGGAATCATAGATTTATTTATGTTGCAGTTGTATTTCTGATAGCTTTAGTAGTATTGTCATTTGCTGGTGTTTTTGTTGATGATTTAGCTGGGGAAGCGCATAGGAGAACTAAAAAATTCTCAAGAACACGTGCTTTAAAGACACCAGACAAATTGATTGATAAAGATTTTAATCTGTTGCGGAATCATATTATATCTTCAAGAGATAATAAAATAAGATTAATGCTTAAAAAAGGAATAAGAGTTATACCATCACCACCTAATCTAGGCAGGGAAGTTACAGGCCCGTTATACAGAGGAGATTTAGGAAAAGATATAACAGTTGTAAAACATATTTGGACCCCCAAACAAGTTAGTCTTAGTAAAGATAAAGTATTTACCTTCCCTTATAAGATTGATTTTCCTCTGGATATGACTTTTAGTGAACCAGTTCCAGTTATATTTGAATTAACTAAAAATGAGGTTAATGCGATTAAAAAGATTTTTAAATCTGCTTCTAACAATAATAAAGATTTCATAAGAATAACTTTAATTGATAAAGATAATAATCTTTTACAATATGTTCCGTTTGATCTAAACAATTTTCAGGTAACAAATAAATTGGAAGTTATGGTTACTCATACTTATTTTAATGGTATTGCAATAATCTTTTTAAAGAAGGATGGAAACAAAAAAAAGTGGGATACAGAGCTTATCATTGATGAGAATCATAAATATCCACAAAAAGTATCGGAATATTTTGAGGATTTACCTACACCTTCTATTTGTATGTGGGATTCACCAAAGAAAAAATGTATTGTAGATGGAATGATTGGCCAATCTTGCTGTGCAAAAGAATGTGGTGCTGATTTTTCTTGTGATGGAAAACAGCCAGGTGATAATTGTGGTTTTACTCTTGAAGGCGGCTTAAAAATCTGTGATCCTAACTGTGGCTGTGTTGCTAAAAGTACTATTCAGACTTGTTCAGATAATATAAAAAACCAGGAAGAAACCGGAATTGATTGCGGCGGACAATGTGCTCCTTGTAATACTATATGTGAAACTGACACTATTTATTCCCCTCCAGATTCTGGATGTACTAAAGCATGGCCGATTGATGATGAGGATGATGATGAAAAATATATTACTAATAATTATGAACTTGGCCACAAATGTGAAATTATGGAGATCTGTTCGCAGGAATTAGATTATATAATTCAAGAAGCAAGCGATTGTTGTGCTGGAAAATTAAATATTAAACATTCTTCTTCCAGCGAAAATGGTTGTGAATGGGCAAAAAAAGAAGCAAAGAAATTTTTTGTGGACAAGAAAAAAATCTTTGGGGACGAGAAAAAAACTTGTCGTGGTTTTTATATAATTAAATATATGAGTGGTTTGCGGATCGAAAGGAAATATAAAAGGTATGGGAATGAACCTTATTATAATTGTTATTTTGATTTGGCAATTGATGATGAAAAGGTCCCACATGAAGAACATGCTGGAACATGTGGGCCAAAAGAGTTGTTAAACCCTAATGTTTATGGACTGGAATGTTTAAAGCTTCCATGCGAATCATCTGATGCAGATCCAAATACTTGTTTCACTGGTCTAGGTTGGAATAGTGACACAGACATGACTCAAAATGCTTGTTTTCCATTAAATGGGCCGACACATGCAATTGTCAATATAATGGGTGAAGGATCGTGCACACAAAATAGTTTATCTGCATTAACACTATTAAGAAAAGCAGGTTTTTCAGGAAATGATGTGTTTGTTGCTAAAGGTAATGGGCATACCTTTTCATTTCTTAAGTTTCCAGGCGATCTTAAATTTCATGCAGTAGATTTTTCTAGTAGTTATAGTATAATATATACATTTCATGGTCTTAATGATGGTCCAGGAGTTCTTAGTTTCTGTGATCCTTTAACAAAATATTATAATGATAAAAAGAAAGTAACCCCTGAAACAACTTTTATAGATGTTAAGAATATTAATTATGGGCCATTTCTTGAAAAAGGCGGCATATATGGGTGCGGAAATCTATATGACTATCCTGTTTCATAATCTCTTGTTCTTTTCTTCTAATAAAGTCTTTAATAAAGCTCATTTATTTGAATTATGTTAGAGTTATCCAGAATAAAGTTTATTCTTTAGACCCACAATAAATCAAATTATAAACCGTAAAAAACAGTGGGTCTTATCATTAACCCAGAAAAGAAGTGGGCCCACCCAGACTCGAACTGGGGATCCTCGCCAAGTCAAGGCGATATCATAGCCACTAGACCATAGGCCCGCATAAGTATGATATTCTTAGTCTATTTTTAAAGTTTTTGCTAATCTTAATTTATGAAATGATTTTTTATATAATATCCAAACAGCATTAAAGCACTAAAAAGAGAAAAATTTATATAAAATAAAACACATTATGATTATATGAAAAAAATATTAACAATATTATTATTAATTTCTATATTGCTTATTAGCAGTTGTTCAGATCAAAAACTCACATTTGAGACAATCCATATAAAAAATAGTAAGGGTCATGAGGAAAAAGAAAATTATGTGATTAAAAATAGTTTAGAGTGGAATAATTTATTGGATGTTGTCTCTCCACTAAGGTTGTATATTAATCCAGATCTTCCTGATATAAATTTTGAAGAAGAGATGGTTATTGCCGTATTCCAAGGTTCTCAACCAAGTAGTGGCTATAGCATAGAAATTACAAAAATCATTGAGAAAGATAATTCTATTGAAATTATTGTTAAAGAAAAATCTGCTCCTAAAAATCAATTGGTGTTGACTATGGTAACAGAACCTTATCATATCGTAAAGGTTAAAAAATCTGATAAAGAAGTTGTGTTTAAAAGCTAGACTAGATATGGATGCTAAATTTCTTTTAAATTTGCAAAATAAATAAGAAATAACTAAATCTTTTTAAACAGAACCCCATTACCCCATTCTATGTCAAATGAATTATTATGGATAATCTTATTACTAGTCAACTGTTTTATGGTTGTATTAGCTTATAGGTTCTTTGGGAAGACAGGATTATATGTATGGACTGCAGCTGCTGTTATATTAGCTAATCTACAAGTTCTAAAAACAATTCAGTTATTTGGAATGGTTGCTACATTAGGAAATATTATTTATGGTAGTATTTTCTTAAGTACAGATATATTATCAGAAAATCATGGTAAGAAAGCAGCAAAAAAAGCAGTATGGATTGGTTTCTTTGTATTGATAGCAGCTACAATCATAATGCAGTTATGTTTACAATTTGTGCCAGATGCAAGTGACTTTGCACATGGTTCATTAGAGGTATTATTTGGATTTTTACCAAGAATTGCATTAGCAAGTTTAACAGCTTATTTAATCTCCCAACATTTCGATGTTTGGTATTTTCATTTTTTAAAGAAAAAAACATCAGGAAAATATTTATGGCTAAGAAATAATATGACAACAATGACTTCACAGTTTTTTGATTCTATTATATTTGTAATGATTGCTTTTTGGGGCGTATTTCCTAACACTGTATTATGGGAAATATTTCTAACAACTTATGTATTAAAATGGGTTGTAGCTTTAATAGATACTCCTTTTATCTATTGGGCAAAGAGAATGAAGAGATAGTTTTTCTTTTTTATTTAATTTTAAAAGGCTGTTAGGCTCTTTTTGTTGTGAATTTTTCTTTTTATTAAATTAATAACAAAGATTCAATTAATTATAATGAAAAAACAACAACAATGGCACAGACGGACATTTGCTACGCAAATATCCTACTCGCCTATCGGCTCGCCTGGCCAAGTTGTTTTTTCTTAATAAACATAAAAAGAAAACTCCATAGCTACATGTCCTTCGGACCTAGTTAAAAAAGGAAAATTAAAACTTAAATAATTAAGATTCACAATTATCCCACATATGTTTCCAAAAAGTTCTATAACCATCTGCTAATAATTTATTCTTTAGAACAAATAGAATTGGTTCTTCAAATAATTGTCCAGGTTTAGCACCTACAAAAGTAACAACATAATCCCCGAATATATCTACCATTGTATTGCTTGAATATTCTTTAGGTAAAAACTTGTATGGCTTACCAACTAATTTTAAGATTTCAGGTTTTTCTGTTTTAACTTCATGATCAAAGATATGATAAAACTTAATACCAATTTTTTTTCTTTCTCTATCAAAATGCTTAAGATAATGTTTTAACCTTGGGTCTAACCAGGCCGCTTTTGCTCCAATAAAATAAACAGGTTGTTTTTGTTCTAAAATTAACTGGAGATAATTTTTAAAACCTTCAACTCCTCTAAATATATGTGCTTCTGCTTCTGCTTCAACTGCTTTATGCAATTTTTTCATATCAGGAAGAAAAGATTCTAAAGCTACTTCTTTTTCCTTTAAAATATCTTTTAACCTTTCTGGAGAAATTCCCTTAAACAAACGTTCACCTTTAGTAAATGTTTCAGAAGCTAGACCCTTTTCAATTAATTTGTTTAAAGCATCATAAACATTTCTTCTATGAACACTAGATTTAATAGATATATTGTTAGTATTAGACTCTCCTAAATAGAGTAAAGCTTCATACACTCTTGATTCATTCAATGTAAGACCTATTTTTTGAAGTATTTCTTGATACATATTATAGCTAGAATACATTGAAATATATAAAACTTTCGCATTTTGGTGGTACTTACCACCCCAAAGGTTTATATAGCCAGGCACTAGTAGTACCACTAGACAATAATAAAAAGAGGTTTTATCTCTTTCCAGAAAAAAGAGAAAGGGTGCAAAAATGGAAGGAAAAGCAAGCATGGTGTTTGAAAAACAAGAGGAAATCAACTGGAAAGGAATTATGATCATGGCTGTAATAACAATATTATGGGTAATGTAGGTGAAAAGAAAATGGATATAGTAAAAAAATACAATTGTGAAGAAATTCAAGAATTAGAAGAGAAATTGTTTAATCTTTATAGAATTGAGGTTGATAGAGGATTTGAAGAGCTAAAAGAAAATGAGAGAGTTAATTTTGCTTTTCATAGTTGTGTAATGGATTTAGTTTGGGATTATTTAATAACAAGAAAAGAAGGTGAAATTTCAATTGAGAAAAAAAGTATTCCGCAAAAAACAGATTACAATATTCCAGGCAAACCAGTTGTTGCAGGACATCCAATGGGAATTTATGAACTAAACAGAGAAAGATTCTATTCAGAATTAGGAAATAATCTAGAAAGATGGAGAATTGCATATAATGCATTTACAAGGTGAGAAACAAAATGACATTAATAAAAAGAATTAAAGAATTGAGAGCAAAATATAAAGTAGCAACAGCAATCATGGATGGAGTTACTGCTTTTACTGCTGTTAATGCAGGAGCAGTTGCTCTAGAAGAATTTGTACAGCCACAGCAACAAATAGTTGAAACAATAACTGATGCAGTTGTTCCATCAGCACAGGCTGATTACTTTGATGGATGCAGAGGACCAAACATGTTTCAGTTAGATCAAAGAATAACTTTAAGTGAAACACCTAGTTATACATTATTACCAAAGATTTTTGTTGACAATAATGAAGATGGACATGGTTTTTTTGGTGTAACACCTTTTATGTATACACCTGGACAAAAACCAGCTGTTGGAGTTGGAGCAGGAATGTTTGTTGATCTCAACGAATATGTTAAAATACTTGGAGTTGTACCAGTTGTTTACAATGCAGAAGGTGAAGCAGTTAATGTTAATCCAACTGTGTATGCAACAATTATGGCTGGAAAGGTTTTGATTGATCCAAGAGTTAGTTATTTAGCAAGTTTTGCTAAAGGAGATGTTACACATAATTTAGCATTTGGAACAACATTAGGGGTAATGATAAATAATGTAATAGTTGGTGGAGATATTGAAACTGGAATAGACCCATCAAATGCACAATCAAAACAACTTGAAAAAAACTTAAAGTATGGTGGAATAATTAGAGTTGATTTAGATGCACAACATAAGAATTGGGTACAAGCATACTTTAACAATAATTCATTAAGTGTTGGATTTAGAGCTAATTTTTAATTTCTTTTTTATTTATTCAATCAAACAATCCCTGGCATGAACCTCATCTTATGTGGTTGGTATAAGGGAATAAGTTCAATTTGTTGTATAAGTAATGCAAACTTTTGTCTAATTTCAAGTTCTATTTTCCTTACTTGTTTTTGATCTTGTGTTTCAATAGTTATTTCCATATCCCATTCACCAATAGTTTTTACAAGGCTGAATACATTTGAATTGAATTTAAGGTAATTTACTAATTCATTCTCCAAAACTGACGAGATATTATGGAACTTAATTAATATTAAAACAGGAGTATAATTTATAGATTGCAAATTGATTAATGGTTTATAACCAAGTATTATCTGCTTATTTTCCAAAGATTTAATCCTATTGATTATTGTTTTAGGAGTAACATTTAATGAATTAGAGATTTCAACAGAACTTTTTCTTGCATCTTCAGAGAGGTTTTTTAAAATAACTAAATCAATCTCATCTAAAATTTCTGGTATTCTATCCCCACCAACAAACAACTCATTGTTTGCTGGTTTAACAGAAAGATATTTTCTGCCAAAATTTCTTAATATAATAGTTGTCAATACAGAGAAAGTATTTATTTGTTCAGGAAACTGTTCAATAATGCTTCTAAGGTGTTTATTAAATTGTGAAACATTGCTTGCAAAAAAAGTACAAATAACATCATATCTGCCACCACATGAAGATACCCAAGATGAATAAGGATCAGAAATTAAATATTTAATAAATTCATCAAGTTTTTTCTCATTAACATAACTTACTTTAAAATAAACTCTAAAATTAAGAATATCTAATTTAGAATAATCAATAATAGTATAAAAACTTTTGATAATATCTCTTTTTTTTAATCTGTCAACAATAAAACTAACTTGCTGTTGACTTTTTTTTAATCTTTTACCTATCAAAGAAAAAGGCATTCTTGCGTTTTGATCTAATAAAGCAAGTATTTTCTTTTCATTTACATTTAATTTATTGTTTTTCGGCATATTATTGTAGAAATGTAATTACGATATATAAATCTTACGATAATACAACAAAAATAGCACTATAGTTATATATATTTGTCATGTTTATATATAGATAGTAAAAATAACTAATTAAACTATTTTTTAGTAAAATTAATGGCAATACACACAAAATTAGAATTGCATGATGCAATATACATTGGAGAACAGTTCGGACTAGATGTTAAATCATCAGGACCTATAAAAGAAGGGTTAAGAAACTCAAGCTATCTTCTAGAAACACATGGTATAAGTAGATATATCCTTAGAATTTGTGAAGGCAAAACTCAAGAACAAGCAAAAAATTTAGTCGAGTTAATAGAATACTTATTTGATAATGGATTCCCAAGCCAAGAACCTGTTCGTGCTAGTAATGGTAGCCAAGTAAATCATGAAGGAAAACCAGTAATCATGCTTAAATACATAGAAGGTAATACTATAAAAGATTTAACCACAAAGCAGTTAGATCAACTAGGTCAATGTATTGCAAAAATGCATATGATAAGTACACCTGAATTTTTATCACAACAACATCCCTTTGGTTTTGAAGCATACAAAAAGATAATAAGAAGTATAGATAGTGATTATATTGGTTGGTTCAACCAAAAAAAAGAATATTTTGAAAGAACCATTCCAGATGACCTACCTAAAGGTATTATCCATGGTGATTTATGGTATGACAATGCAATATATCATGAAGATAATCTAGCAGGAATAATTGACTTTGAAAGTGGCCATCAGGGTAATTGTATATTTGATATTGGACAAACTATAATTGGAACATGTAGAATGAATGGATCATTAGATTATAATAAAGCTAAAGCATTAGTAGATGGTTATCAAAAAGTTAGACCACTAGAAGATACAGAAAAAGAATTATTAAAAACAGCAGCAGCACATGCAGCAGCAGTTATCTCAATATGGAGATTCCATTATTTCAGTTTACAAAATGGTAATGGAGTAAGTGAAATGTATCTTGATGCAGTTAATCTATCTGAAAGATTAAATACACTTGAAAACAAAAAGTTTATGAATGTTGTATTTGGTTATAATTAAGATGATCAAAACAATTATTTTTGATTGGGGAGGAGTTTTAGCCCCAGCAGATACAGAAATTGCAGCAAAACAATTATCTGATAAGTTTGGCTGTGATTATTCAAAGCTAAAAGAAAAAATAGTAAAATATGAAAAAGAAAATAGTGAAAGTTCTAATGATTCTATGTTCCTTAATAAAATAAAATCTGAATTTGGAATTCCAGAAGAAGAAATAATGAAAGCATTAACAGAAATCCATGCTTGGGAAGGATTTGAAATTGCAAAATCACTAATAGGAAAATTTAAGCTATGTATTCTTTCAGATCAAATGCAATTTAAAGCTGATTATATTAAAAAGAACAATGATTTATCTTTTTTTGATATAGTTTTATTTTCAAGCGAAATAGGTGCACAAAAACCTTCAGAAAAAGCATTTCAAATTATGTTAGAAAAATTAGAAGAAGCTCCTGAAGAATGTTTGTTTATAGATGATAGAGAAGTTAATGTTAAGACAGCACAAGGATTAGGTATCAATGTTATTCATTGTGAAGATATTGATTTATTGAAAGAGCAACTTAATGAAGTATTAAAAAATAATTCATAAACCAAAAATTTAGAATAATCTAACCCAACCATTCCTTCTTTAATTCACCAAACTTACCTTCATCAATACTTTTCCTGATATTTTCCATCAACTTAATGAAGAAATAAATATTATGATAACTTGTTAATGTATAACCAGTATATTCATTTGCTTTTAATAAATGACGAATGAATGCTCTTGTATAAGTTTTACAAACCCAACAATCACAGTTTTCATCTAATGGTTTTGCATCATCTTCAAATTCTTTTCCTAATAACCTATACCTAAATTTGTTCTCAACTGTTCCACCTGATTTATTTGTAATATAAATATAACCTGCTCTTGCAACTCTAGTTGCAGAGTTACAATCAAAAGTATCAATACCTTGTTCAACTGCTAGCAAAATATCTTCTGCTGTTCCAATTCCTAATAAATGTCTAAATTTGTTTTCTGGAAGTATTTCATCTACTTCTCCAACTAATTTATACATGTCTTCTTTACTTTCTCCAAAGAAACCACCTAATGCATAAGCATCAAATTCTCGTTTTGAAAAAAACTTCGCTGATTCTTTTCTTAAATCTGCAAAGTTTCCACCTTGGATTACACCTAATAAAAATTGATGTGGAGTTTCATTTTCTGATGAATCCCATTTACTCTTTTGAACATTTGCTTTATGATAAGTTAAACACATCTCTGCCCATCTATGAGTTCTTGCTAAACTTGTTTTAACATATTCATAATCATGTAAAGGACTTGTACATTCGTCAAATGCAATTATTAAATCACTCCCTAATTTATGTTGAATTTCAATAGATTTTTCAGGAGTTAACTCTTGCACAGAATTATCATAAACACTTCTAAAAGTAACTGTATCTCCTTTAATTTTAGCAAGCATCTTTTCCTTGTTTTCTTCTTTAATTCCATTTCCATTTTCTGATCCTGATTCCAGTTTTTCTAAAGATTTAATCTCATCTTCATTTAATCTTGATTTTATTTTATTAGCTTTATGCACTAGACCATAACCTAAACTAAAAACTTGAAAACCACCACTATCAGTAATAATTGGTTTGTTCCAATTCATAAATTTATGTAGTCCTCCAAACTTATCTATTAATTCTTCTCCTGGCTTTAAAAAAAGATGATAAGTATTACACATTAATATTTGTGAACCTAATTGTTCCATTTGTTCTTGTGTTAAAGCTTTAGCAGTTGCTTTTGTAGCAACAGGCATAAAAGCAGGTGTTTGTATATTACCATGTTTAGTTGTAATTACACCTGTTCTAGCTTTTCCTTGCTTAGATTTGATTGTGAATAACATGTGCTAAAGAATTTATTGAGCCTTTATATAGTTTATTAGATTTAGATTAAATAATCACAATATAAAAAAATTAAACAAAAAAATTACATTAACCATTTAGCCAAATGATTCATAACAAAACTTGTTAAAGCACATACAAATGTTCCCCATGCAACATCTAGAACAACTAATTTAGCAGGCCAATTATTTAAGGTAGCAAAGTTTGTTAAGTCATATATAGCATATGAAACAAAACCAAATAATGCACCATATAATAATGCATCTCCACCCCAACCTTGTAACGAAAGTCTTGGTAAGACAAATATTAATAATCCAATAACCATAACTGCCCAGACACATAGGGCAGCAACAATATTAACCTGCATAGAGCCATCTGCCCTAAAAGCTAAAAGATGTTTTACTGTTTTTTGAAAAAAACTACCTATTCCAAATTTTAACCATAATGCATCTACAATAACTAAAAAAATAAAAGTCAAAATAAATATTTTAAGATAATTTAAAATTGCCATATAATATCAAAAGATTTTGATGTTTAAATATTTTTGGTAAAAAGATTTAAATAGAGAGGAAATAACCATTAAAATATGAAAAAACTATTACTACATACATGCTGTGCTTGTTGTTCAACTGAAGTAATTGAAAGACTAAAGAAAGATTATGATATTACCTTATTCTTCTCTAACTCTAACATATATCCGTTTGATGAATATGAAAAAAGACTGAATGAAGCAAAAAGAATTGCTAAAATTATGGAATTAGATTTATATGAAGATGCATTTCAGAGTATTGAATGGGATATGTTTGTTGCAAATGCAGGATTAGATTCTGAAGATATTGAAAAGAATGAAGAAACAAATTACAAAAAGATGAAAGAAGGAAGCAAAAGATGTGAACTTTGTTTTAAATTTAACTTGACAAGAGCTGCAAAGTTTGCAAAAGACTTTAATTTTGATTGTTTTACAACAACATTAACTATTTCTCCACACAAAAATCATGAAATGATTAATAAAATAGGAAAAGAGTTAAGCAAAGAACATAAAGTTGAATTTTTAGAATGTGATTTTAAGGAAAATGATGGATTCAAGAAATCCACTGAATTAAGTAAAAAACATAACCTATATAGACAGAATTATTGTGGATGTAAGTATAGTAAAAGAAACTAATTCTGATTATTGTTTAATAGATATATGTACAAGTTAATTAATAATCCACTTTTTACACACATTATGGAACATATGTTCCAAATATACCCAAAAACATGGAATAAATAGTACAAATCACCATTATTTCTGGAATATACATATAAAGATAGAGGTTATTATAGTATGTAGGTGAAGGAAATGGAAAGTGTAAGCATAGAATACAAAATAAGAAAAGGCATTGAAATTAAGCCATGGATGATATTAACTGTAATAGTTTTGATATTAACATTATTATAATTAATAATATGAAAGATTAAAATAAATGGAAGGCTCAAGAATGTACTCGAGAATCAAAGATTCTTGATGCATTGTAAATCCAGGAGGGATTTAAAATGATAAAACCAAAAACAGAATTAATAACAAAACATGAACACATACATAAAATAGCTGATAAAATATCAAGCAAAGAAATGGACTCAATATTAAAGATACAATCATGTGCACTAAAAGCAATTCATGATTTTATGTATGAAAAAGAAGTATTGCAGCTAATGCCAGTTATGCTTTCTACAATAACAGACCCATTATGTCATAGTGTGTATGATGCAAAGATAAAATATATGGAACAAGACCTAATGTTAACTAAAAGTATGATCTTACATAAACAAATGGCACTAATGAGTCCAACAAGAAAAGCTATTTACGTTGTAAGTCCAAACATTAGATTAGAAAAAGAACATTGCAGAGATTCAGGAAGACATTTAATTGAATTTTCACAAGTAGACTTTGAATTCAAAGATGCAAAAAAAGAAGATATTAAAGATTTCATGGAAGACTTAATGATTTCAGTAATTACGCGGGTAAAAGAGGATTGCAAAGCAGAATTAGAAGCATTAGGTAGAGTTGGAGATAAAGAATTAACTATTCCAAAAAAACCTTTTACAAGAATTTCAACAAAAGATGCAATAGCAAAATTTGGAGAAGAACATGAATCAGTATTATCAGAAAAAGCAACTGAACCATTCTGGTTATTAGATCATGAACGTGAATTTTACGATAAAGAACATGAAGAAAAACCAAGAGTTTATCTAAACTATGATTTAATTTATCCAGAAGGTTTTGGAGAAGGATTAAGTGGAGGAGAAAGAGAACATGAATATGAAAAAATCATTGAAAGAATGATACGAGCAAAAACAAAACCAGAAGCTTATATTGAATATTTAGAATTAGCTAGACATGGAAAGCTTCCAAAAACAGCAGGTGGTGGTTTAGGAGTTGAAAGATTACTTAGATTCCTAACAGGAAAGAAAGATATTGCAGAAGTATCATTATTTGCCAAAAAAGCAGGAGAAAAGATTGTGTTTTAAATTATTAAGAAACAAAAAGAAAATATTGTGCTTTAATTTTCAATTTCAACTCTTTCAAAACTAAACTCTGTTTTCTTTTTTTTGCATTCATTTTCTAAGAAAGATATAACTTCTTTAAGAAGTTTTTCTCCACTTTTATAATCCTCAGCAACTAATTTAAGTATGTATCCGCCGCCACCAAGATATTTGATATTAACTTCTTCATCTATTTTTTCTGCTTCCATTAAAATAGATTTAACAACTTCAACACCATCATCAGCACGAGAAGTTAATAATAATTTACCACCCAGATAAATAATTGGAGGCTTAATTCTTTGTTTAATTATCTCTTCAAGTGTTTTTGCAAGATCTTCTCTAATCCCTAAGCTTAATAAAGAAAAATCTTCCATAACAACTTCTTCAAAACATTCATACAAAGATGCGTATTTTTCAAAAACTTTTTCAGTTACTTCATCATAAAGTTTTCTAAATTCTACTTTTTGATCTTTAGCAACAAATTCTACAATCTTCTCAGCCATTTGTTCTTGTTTAATTTGAGAAAGTTTCTTTCTTCTTTGACCTTCATTAACTCTTCTCAAACTAACATCAATTAATCCACGTTCCTTTTGGATTCTAAGAATAGTACAGATAATTACCTTACCTTCTTTAACATAATCTCTAAGATTTCTAATTCTACCTGGAGAAACTTCACTAATGTGCAACATTGCTTTTTTATCATATTCATCTACAGTAACAAAAACAGAATTAAAATGAATATTTGTAACAGTACATTGAACTATTTCTCCTTCCTTAGGCATTCCAGATCTTCTATATAACATTTATTAACCTCAATTGATTACGTTGGTAATTAGTAGTGTGTTGTAGACAAACGACTAACTTAATCCAATACTTCCAAAATTCTTGCTCTGATTCTACTTTTGCCGCCAGTTGGGCTAACAAGAACTTTATTACATACTAAGCACTTAACTTCTGCTGAACTTTTTCCAAATGTAATTTGTTCATTTTTACACTTAGGACATCTGATTTTAACAAATCTGCTTGATGGTTCTTTTAATTCTGTCATAAATATTACCTCCGTAATAAAAAGCATTAGTTGGCCTTTTCAAGAAAATCATTGAAAAAGCTTTAGTTATAGACATTTTGGGTCCTATAGATCCCAGCATGCCCCTATTGCTTCTCCCAGCTTTAGCTGGTTATATGCTTGAAATGGATGAGTATTTATAAATGTTTTGTGAGTTCATGTGTAAATCCCTGATAATCTTTATAAAGAGATGATAATTACTTTAAAGTAATGACAGACGAATTTGAAGAAAATGGCCTTTTATTCCGTTGTAAAATAGGAACTGAACAAAGTACAGAAAATAATGATATATTTGGAAATAGATTCAAAGCATTAATTAAGAATCCAACTCCTGAATTAGAACAGATCCTAGAAACTGCAAATAGTGAATATCCGGAATTTAACTTTGCTTTGGCTGAAATTAAAGCAGAACACACCAAAAAAGTTGATAGTGAAGGAGGATTTCTTGAAACTGTATACACAGCCATGATAGAAGGAATTGAATATGAAATTTTAACTAGAAATGGATCTTTGGAAACTGTTTTTTTTAATGAAGAAATAACAAAAATGCTTAAAGAGCTAAAAGCTCGTGAAACAAAAACATTTTGTTCTGATACAAAAATTACATTGAGACTTGAATATAAGGATTTAGGTGATGGTCTTAATTATTATGCTACTCCTGTTAATTCATATGAATTTTATGCAATGCTTTACAACATGCAGGATAATTCAATGATTAAATTAAACAAACTATGGACAAGTGTATGCAATTCCCTTGGAATTAAATCAGACATACCTCTTAGCGAAAATAGATTAAAAGAAATCATGCCAGAAACTTTAAAATATGCAAATGAAAAAATGCCTGAATTAATAGCTAATATGAAACAATATGCTGATTATATCAATGAGTGGTATGATAAAATTGGAAAAGAAAGTGTAAGCCTAAACATTAGAAGAGATGTAGCAAATATGAGAATAAGTTTAGAAGCATATCATACAATAGCAGATCAGTATGAAGCAATAGAGAAAAAATACACCAAATTATGTCGACAAATAAAAAAGGCGAAAAAACCTAAGAAAAAACAATTAAAAACTATTGATGAAATAATGGTTGAGTCAAAGAAATTATTTATTGCAAGTACTATGTCTAGAACACATCTTAAAAACTATTTAGTAATAAAAACATATGCATTATTAAGTAGTGTAAAAGCTGAAAAAGCAAGATATCAATAACAAATCAAGTAATCTTTCTCAATAAACTTTATTAATCATTACCACTTATAGATTTAATAATGAAATTGTTTAGAAAATTGGTAGTATTAGTAATAATTATAGTAGGTATATTCTTCTTAAAGGGAAATATAACTGGAATGAGTATTTTAGATGTGAAAAACATAGATATGCCTGATATTAATTTAGGTGAAATGGGATTAGATGATATAGGAATAGGTAATAATGATAAAAAAGTTGAAATTAAAACAGTTAATGAAAATATTAATACTCCAGATATTTATTTCTGTCCAAAACATAATTGTTCAGCTGTAATGGTGGATTTAATTAAAGATGCAAAAAAATCAGTACATTGTGCATTGTTTGATTTAGATTTAATTGAGTTAATTGAAGTATTAGATGAAAAATATAATGAAATAGATTATGAAAACAGCAAAAGCAATAAGATAGATGTTAAAGTAGTTGTTGATAATGATAATTATGAAGAAATTGAAGAAAGTTATGGTAAAGATCTAAGTGTTGACAATAATGGATTTGTTAAAGTTGACAATAACAATCAATTAACACATAATAAATTTTGTATTGTAGATAATAAATATGTAACATCTGGCTCATTTAATCCAACTATTAATGGAAATAATAAAAATAACAATAATTTAGTTGTTGTTCAATCATATTATCTAGCAGAAAACTATGAAGATGAGTTTAATGAACTATGGGATGGCTATTTTGGAAAAAGTAATAAAAACAAACAAGAGAAAGTGAAGTATCCAAGAATAGAAAGTAATAATGAATTAGTTATTGAAAACTATTTCTGTCCTGATGATAATTGTGAAGAACATGTATTAGATGTTCTAGAGAATGCAAAAGAAAGTGTTAAGTTTATGATATTTAGTTTTACTTCTGATCCAATAGGAGATAAATTAATAGAAATGCATAATAACGGAATAATTATAGAAGGTGTTGTAGAAAAAAAACAAAACACTAACAAATATTCAGAATATGATAAACTAAAAAATGTGGGTATTGATATTCAATATGATAATAACAAATATAATATGCATCATAAAAATGGTTTACAAACACATTACCCTAAATCTGGTTTACTCCATCACAAAGTTTTCATTATTGATGATCACATAGTCATTACTGGTAGCTACAATCCGACAGCATCAGGCACTGAAAAGAATGATGAAAACATTCTAATCATTTATAGTGATGATGTTGCTAGTGAATTTGTTGATGAATATGATATGATAAAAAAATAAAAACTAGTTATAACCACTTTCTCCGCTTAACTCATTATTATTTTCATTACTTTCATCTATAACTTTCTTTGGATCTACAACAATTTTCCAATTTAATCCAATCTTATAATAATAGTAACAAAAATTTCCTTCCATATCAATACTAAATTCCCTTGTGTCACCTGGGTAAAAAATATTATTATACCCTGAAAATACTTTTTCAGCAGAAATAGTATCAAAACCAGGTAAATAGGTTTCAATCAAAAATCTTACTCCTTATAAAACCATCAACAATCAATGTATGTGAAAAGAATCAAAAAGACGCTATAAAAAATAAACATATTAATTGTATTTATATACAATATAAACACCTGAATTATATTAAATCTATTGTCAAATTTAAGCTACACATTATTTCATATAAAATGCAGAACTACCAATTTAGTTGTGACTTTTTAATATTCTACAAATAATAAATACATCTTTGACATTATTTTATAGATATGTCAAATCAAAAAAAATATTTTTATTGGTATACATTCAATTTTGAACTATTTCATCAACCTTTTAAAGCTAATTCCTTATCA
>JABHXF010000060.1 GCA_018657385.1 Candidatus Woesearchaeota archaeon
ATAAATAAATAAATAAATAAATAAATAAATAAATAAATAAATAAATAAATAAATAATTAAGCAAAAATTTCTAATTCCTTGATCTTTTGCTTCAAATGTTCAATTGTTCTTTCATTATCTTGTTGTTGTAATAATGAACCACATTCAGGGCATCTAAAATCAAGCTCAGAACTTTGATCAAAGTCTAGTCTTGCACAAGCATTTGAACATAAGAAAAAACATCCTTTATTTTGCTCTTCCCTAACTAATCTTTCTCTAAGAGTTAATAATTTTTCCCTATGAATTTCTAATACCAAATCTTTAATACGTTTCTTGTTAAAAGTCCAATATGAAATATAATAGCCTTTTTTAGAATCTTTCTTTCTTTTGTATGTTGCTAAATGCCTTTGATGTAACCTATAAAGCATATTTCTAACTTGATGAATTTCCACATTAATTTTTTCACCAATAACAAACTCAGAAATGTTTTTTCTATTTTTAAGGAAATCTATAACAACTAATGTATCTTCTCCAACTGCCTCGATTAAGGTTTCTTGGATTAATTTATTTGTTAGTCTTATTTTTTTTACCATTATATTTTACCATGTTAAAATCAGAGGATGTATTGGCTAAATATCCATAGAGGTGATAAAGTGATACCAATACACTCCCCCAACAAACGAGTATAATTTACAAAGTAATCACTATATATTAAAAATTGATTAATATCCAAATAGATTTAAACAATTTCCAATATAGTTCACGTTCGAAAAAGTCTCACGTTCACTATACCTAATACTATAACCTATACACCAACACCCCTTTAATAGTATAATTTAGGAAATAGCTTATATATAAAGATTTCGGTTTTTCACTGGATAATGGTAAAAACTAATGAATCATTTATAAATGAAACTGAAAAAAGACCAAATTTTTGGAAAAAATGGACAAGCTGGGACTTTCAGATCTGAAGAAGTTGGTCACCTTCCAGATATTTGAACCCAGAGCCTCCGCAATTTTGGTATATGTGAAAATATAGCCAATGCGGCGTTCTATTCTCTCAACCACCCATAAGCATGAATAATCCATAGATAGTTGTCCAGATTGAACTACTTGCCCATTATAATTGTTAAAATCCAATATAAATATAAAACTTACTGAAATGCCCTGAGTATAGGGTGAAAAAAAAGTTTAACTTTTCTGAATATCTGTAGCATAAATAATAACATTTATATACTAATTACAGTTAACTAGGTATTAGTTGGGGGTCGATATGCATGGTTATACTATTTGATAGATTTAACTTGCCAGAAAATATATATGAAGTTGTATTTGCAACTGATCAGCAAAAGATTGTTGGGAAACTACTTGTAAAAGAAATGAGAAAGAATAAGAGTGAATTTACTAAATCTGAAATGTCAAGCTTTGCTATGAACTTACACGATGGTAAAATGGTAGCAGAAATTGATCACCCTAAATACCAGGGTAAGAAAGTTAAACTAAGCTATAATAAAAGACAGTTTTATGATAGAATACTAACACCAATGAAAGGGATGGGATTAATTGATTATGATTTGTACAAAAAAACTTACAAAATAAGTGATAGATTTAACAAAGCAATGATCAAAATAGGCCTTATGTGGATTAGAGAATTTGGAAAACAAGAAACTAAAGAATGAAACCAAAAGTAATGTTTCTTGATGATTCAAATTTAAAGTTATTTGTAGATTATTTAGAAAAATTACCCTATTTAACTTATTCTAAAGATGTTATTCTAGATCAAAAAGATGTCCTCAGCTTCAAGTATTACCACAATAATACATATATTATTGCAGTGGGAAATATAGATCCTGAAAAAAGACATGAGCCTGTTACTAATATTAGAAAAAGCAAAGTCATTGGCCATATATGCATTATGCATCCAGCTACTAAACATGGTTATCACCAAGAACATGTTTTAGAAGTGCATATTAATATAATGCCAGAATATCAACAAAAAAGTGTTGGCAAAACATTAATGAAATTTTTATTAAAAGAAGTTAAAAAAGGAAAAAAGAAAAGTGGGATTAAAAAAATTAAAACCAAAATGTTAGCTAACAATGAAAAAGTCATTAAATTATTTGAAAGCTTTGGATTTGAAAAAGAAGCTATTATGAAAGAAGAATGGAAACTAATAATAGAAGATAAAGAAACAAGCAAACAAAAAGAAGTATATGAAGATGGAGTGTATATGAGCTTGTTTCTTGATTAAGAAGTATTTTGTTAATTAGGATGTATTTTCTTGATTGATATAACAAAATATTAAAACAGGAGTTCCTTATTATAAAATAATTAAGAAGATTAAGAAAGTGAATATATTAAAATCAAAATGAATTACAACCTAGAGCTTGAAAAAGCAATTGAGGAAATTAAGAAAACTAAAGCTAAAAAAGTATGCATTCAATTACCTGATGGTCTAAAACCAAAAGCTAAAGAGATTCAAGATACAATTACAAAAACAATTAATAATAAAGATCTTGAAATATATATTTGGACTGGTAGTTGTTTTGGTGCATGCGATACCCCCAATGGTTTAGATAAATTAAATGTTGATTTGTTAATCCAATGGGGACATAGTGAGTGGAAATAATGTTTAATAATAATAATAATAATAATAATAATAATAATAATAATAATAATAATAATAATAATAATAATAAGTAGTAAAAGAATAAGTAAAAAACAACAACAAGGGCACGGACGGACATTTTACTGCGTAAAATATCCTACTCGCCTATCGGCTCGCCCGGCCAATGTTGTTTTTTACAAACAAACAAACAAACAAACAAACAAACAAACAAACAAACAAACAAACAAACAAAC
>JABHXF010000006.1 GCA_018657385.1 Candidatus Woesearchaeota archaeon
ACAAACAAACAAACAAACAAACAAACAAAGAAATAAACAAACAAACAAACAAACAAACAAACAAACAAACAAACAAACAAACAAACAAACAAACAAACAAACAAACAAACAAACAAACAAATAAATAAATAAATAAATAAATAAATAAATAAATAAATAAATAAATAGGAAATGAAAATGACTGAAAAAGAATTTATAATTAAATCTGAAATATTAAACAAACTACAACCTAGAATTAACAAAACAATTAGCTTAATTAAACAAGCAATTGAAGAAAAAAGGCCAATATGGATAAGACATCACAATGATGTTGATGGTTATTGTGCAGCAATTGCATTAGAAAAAGCAATATTACCTTTAATTTATGCAAGACATACAAAAGAAAGAGATTCATTTTATAGTTATTCTAGATTCCCATCTAAGGCACCTTATTATGATTATGCTGATGCAACAAAAGATGTTACTAATTTTATGAATCGTGTTACTAAGTTTGATGCAAAGCCACCAATGATTATTATTTGTGATAATGGAAGCAGTGAACAAGATATTATAGCAATAAAAAAAGTAAAAGTTTATGGAGCAAAAGTAATTGTGATTGATCATCACCCAATGTGTGAAGAAATTGATAAAATCACAGAAGCACATATTAACCCACATCAGGTTGGTAGCACTTATGATATAAGCGCAGGTATGTTATGTGTAGAGGTTGCATCTCAACTTAATCCTAAAATTAACAATATGGAATTTATAGCTGCATTAGCAGGTATTGCAGACAAAGTTGAAAGCAAAGAATTAAATCAATACATTACATTAGCAAAAAAATTAGATTATGACATAGAATTTATCAAAGATACAGCAGAATGTTTAGATTATGAAGCATTTGTATTAGGATTTACTGAAAGTAAAGATTTAATAAATGATATTCTAGGAGCAGACAAAAATAAACAAAAGAAAATTATTAATTTAATAAAACCAAAAGTATCATTATTAAGAAAACAACAACTAGAAACAAACAAAAAATATGCAATTATTCAAAAAGAGAACAAAAATAAGATAATTATTGCAAGTATTGATATCAATAAAGTCAAAAGAGCTGGTTCATTTCCACCAGCTGGTAAAACAATTGGAATATTACAAGATTATTTAATTAAAAAGTATCCTGAAAAGAAAGTAATAACATTAGGTATAAATAAAGATCAAATAAACTTTAGAGCAAGTAAAAACACAGAAGATTTTGATGTTAATGAACTTCTAAACATGTTAAAGAACAAATTACCATATGCACAGATTGATGGTGGTGGCCATAAAAGAGCAGGAAGCATTGGTTTTATTGAAGCTGCTAAAGAGGAAATTATGAAGATTGCTGAGGACTACGTTAGTGGAATAAAGAAATAAGACTAATTTAATTATTAGACTTTTTGATTATTTTTATAACACCATTATCAGCATCAACTTCTACTAAATCACCATTATTTAAAATTCTAGTTGCATTATATGTGCCAACTATACAAGGAACACCTAATTCTCTTGAAATTACTGCTGCATGAGATGTCATTCCACCTTGATCAGTTATAATAGCAGATGCTTTTTTCATAATTAATAAAATATTAGGTTGAGTCATAGTTGTAACTAAAATATCTCCTTCTTCAAAATGCTTCATATCTTCTTGTACTTCCTTAATACCAATAGGTAAAATTATTCTTATTTTTCCTGTAACTTTTCCTGAGCTTGCTGAAATACCTTTTAATTCAGTTAATTTATTTTTTGATTTACCTAATATTTTTTCTACTAAATACTCTGCTTTATTTCCTGAAGCAAATTGTTTCTTTCCATCTTTTTGAAAGTAAACAAATATTTTTTTTCTTGCATCTCTCTCTTTTAGTTCTATTGTTTTTCCTTTGTTTAAAAATAATTGAGTATCTTCAATTTTATAAGTAGATAAATACTCTTTAAGAGATATTCCAATTCTTCTAGAAATTTCTCTAAATAATTCCAGAAATTTATATTCTTCTCCAGCTTTCCATTCTTTATATTCTAATCTTAATTTACCTTGTTCCCTTAGAAATAATATTAAATTTTTAAGCTTTTTATTCTTGATTTTATTAAATTGTTTTTTTTGTTCATTTAGTAAAAGCTTTTTTCTTTTATTTTTCTTTTCTAAATAATTCTTAGAGGACCCATAATTTTGGTTTAATTTTTTTGATCTTTCCTTTAAAAAATTAAGAATAATTTCTATTTCATAAGTATTATAAAATTGAAAGGAATAATTATTAGCATGTTCCAATAATACTTCATCAGATGGATTTAATCCAAGATCCAATAAAGATATTTCTTCTTTCTCTAAAATATCTATTTCATGAGAAGAAAGAAGAAGAGTACAATTCTTATTAAATTCTGATTCTGAGAACTGCTTAACTAATCCATCTTTAACATATTTTTCTAATAATGGGAAAGATCTTCCACCACCAACTTGATAATGAGCAAGCAATACACATTCACATTCAATATACTTGTTAAATAAACATAAAAGTTCTTTGTTTGTAAGTTTTCTTAAATTCATAGTTTTATAAGAATCATATAACATAATAAAATTATTTATACACTTATCAATAGCTTTCTTAAATTTTTTCTGATATGTTTCATTAAAGAATACTTTACCTTCTTCTTTAACTCTATCTAGTTCTTCTTGAGTTGTATAACAAATCTGTAAACCATCCCTATTAATATACAAAATATCATTAAGCATCCCTGGAACATTAGAGAAATCTGTAAAACCAACAAACCATGCCCCATTCTTAATTAGAGAATGACCTTCACTATACACAAAAACCCATTTATTAATAACCATATATTAAAAATAAACAATTGTATTTTTAAAGGTTATGTTAAAATTTAAATATAAACTACTCAAAAACATCTTTAATCTTGTCTAGAAAACTTTTCAAAGGCTTTTCTTTGCTAAGTTTATCAAATTCTTTTAATAATTCTTTTTGTTTCTTAGTTAATTTCTGAGGTGTTTCAACAACTACTTTTACAAATTCATCACCTTTGCCAAAACCTCTTAAACTATGAATACCTTTGCCCTTAATCCTAAATAAAGTATTTGATTGTGTACCTACTGGTATTTTCATTTTAATTTTACCACGTAATGTTGGAACCTGTACATCATCACCTAAACAAGCTTGAGAATAACTAATTGGAATATCTAAATAAACATCACTACCATCTCTTTTGAATATTTTATGCTTCTTTACTTTAAGCTGAACATATAAATCACCAGAAGGTCCATTTTTCTCTCCTGCTTCACCTTCTTCTGAAACTCTTAACCTAGTTCCATTATCTACACCTTTGGGAATAGAAATATCAATCTTTCTTGTTTTCTTAACTCTGCCATTGCCATCACACTGAGTACAATATTCTGTTATAATTTTACCTGTACCATGACATTTATTACAAGGAGAAGTTGTTTGAAACATACCAAATGGTGTTCTTTGTGTCCTTCTATACATACCACTTCCATGACAAGTATCACATGTTTTAACATGAGATGATGATTTAGCACCAGTTCCATCACATTTATCACAAACTTCATGTCTAGGTACAGAAATTGATTTATCAACACCAAAAGCTGCATCTTCTAAAGTAATTTCTAATTCATATAATAAATCAGATCCTCTTTTAGGTCCATCTCGCCTTCTTCGCATGCCACTACCACCACCAAAGAAACTATCAAAAAGATCACCAAAATCAAAATTATTACTATTAGAAAAATCACTATAATCAAAACCACCAAAACCACTACCACCAAAACCTGGTTCTGCAGTTCCAAACTGATCATATTGTTGTCTTTTCTGTTCATCAGCTAAGACAGAAGCTGCTTCATTAATTTCCTTAAATTTTTCTTCATATTCTTTATTCTTTTCACTAGGTGCTTTATCAGGATGATATTTCATTGCCTTTTTCTTATAGGCTTTTTTAATCTCCTCTTTAGTTGCTTCTTTGTTAACACCTAAAATATCATAATAATCTTTTGCCATAATTATACCTCAAATTAATATAGTTAGTTCATATACCTAGTTTATAAACTTAACTTATAGACTTAATAATCAAATTAATCTACAACCTCTAATATTTTTTCTGGTGAATTAATAATAATATCAGCATTTTTTAACTGTGAAGGATGATGATAACCCCAAGATACAGCTATTGCTTTTTTAAGTTTTGCATTTTTAGCTGCTTCTATGTCTGCAGTCATATCACCAATTAATACAGCTTCTCCTGGTTTTAAGTTATATTGAGCCAGAAGTTTAAATATTCCTGCAGGATCTGGTTTTAGACTGTGGGATGCATCCACTATATCATCAAAAAAATTAGTAATACCAAACCTATCAAGCTGTGGTTTCATAACTGCATTAAGATTATTAGAAACAATTGCAATTTTGTAATTATCTTGTTTTAATTTCAATAAGACTTCTTTAATACCTGGAAAAAGTTTAATCTTATTAATATCTTCAGAAAATATCTTTTGATAAATATTCACACATTTTTGGATATCTTCTTCAGATTTAATACCTAGTTTAGCTAAATTTTGACGCCAATCTGATTCAAATAATTCTCTGTAATCATCATGGCTTAAATTATGGTCTAAATTAAATTCTTGTAAATATTGGTCGTATATTTCACAAGTTAATGGAAATGTATCTATTAAAACACCATCATAATCAAAAATAACTAATTTTGTTTTATTTTCCATGTTAAAATATTAAAATAAAAATAAAAAAATTGAAGAATTATTTCTTTTCTTCTTTTTTATCTTCTGTTGTTGATTTTTTTTCTTTCTCAACAGGCTCTTCAGCTTTTTCAGACTTCTTTTCTGTCTTCCCTTCAGTCTTTGTTTCAGCTTCGCTGGAACTTTGTTGAGCTTGCTCAACTTTATCTTCTTTATCAACTGAGTATTCTGCATCTACAACATTGTCATCATTAGCTTTAGATTCAGAATTTGAAGTATTACTTCCTTCTCCACCTGCAGTTCCTTCTCCTGTTGTTCCAGAAGCACCTGCTTTCTCATTTGCCTGCTGATCAGCTTGTGCCTTTTGATATAATTTAGTAGACATTTCTTGCATTATAGTTTGTGTTTTTTCAAACTGTTTTTTAATCAGTTTAGCGTCTTTATTTTCTACATCAAGTAATTTTTTCAATTCATCAACTTCCTTTTGTACAACATCTAATTCCTTCTTATCAACTTTCCCATCTAAATCTTTTTTCAATTGATTAAATTGTCCAACTAAACTATCAGCATTATTGATAATTTCAATTTCTTCTTTTCGCTTCTTATCTTCATCTGCATGACTTTCTGCTTCTTTTTTCATTCTTTCAATTTCAT
>JABHXF010000007.1 GCA_018657385.1 Candidatus Woesearchaeota archaeon
AAGGTTGGGTTTCTGAAAGTGATAGAGATGAAGCAATTGCAAAAGCAGTTACTGCAAAAGAAGATGAATATGATGGTTGGGTTTCTGAAAGTAATAGAGATGAAGCAATTGCAAAAGCAGTTACTGCAAGAGAAGAAGAAGTTAGAGCAGAATATAAAACTAAAACAGAAGACAATACTGGTGAAAAAGAATATACAAATGAATTTAAGGAAGAACCTACAGAAGATATGGCACCAGTTATAAATAGCATAGGTTCAAAAATAGATGAACAAGGTAAAACAGATGAACCTGAAAGTGAGCATACAGAAGAAATAATAACAGCAGATAAAATAACAACGACAGAAGAACCATATAAACCAGAAGTATCAAGAGAAGTTGAAGATAAAGTTGAGCAAGCTCAACAAAGTTCCAGCAAAGCTGAAACAGAACTTGAAGATAAGATTAAAAAACCAAGTTATCGTAGTAGAATAATGTCTTGGAGTAGTAATGTATGGAATAAAATAAAAAACCCATTCTCAATAAATTATGAAATAGAAGAAGAAGAAGAAAACGAAGAACCTCAACATAATGATAAATTATTAACAAATGGAAGTATAGAAGGTGATAATATTCCATTAACACCAAAAATTCCTCTTGATAATGAGGGAATAGGAATAGAAGACACTTTAGGAAATAAAAAAGGGCAAGAATCAAAAGCAAATGAAGAAACATTAGATAAAGTAGTTGGTACAGAAACTACTGAACCAGTTGAAAAAGACATTCTTCATGGAGTTGGTTTATTTATGAAATATTACTTAGATGAACCTGTTCTTAATGAAAAGTCTAAAAAAGAGCTAACAATCATATCACATTTATTATATTTTAGTTTTAATAAAATAAGATATAAATTTAGAGAAGAAGATGCTGGATTAGAGAGTTTATTTGATCAACTTATGATGTTAAGAATAAACCAAAGTGAAAATGAAAGTTCAAGAATATATACAATAGACAAACAAATTAAAGTATGTAGAGAATATGCATTTAATTTATCTAAAAGTGCAGAAGATGATGGACTAAATAGTGCATATATGACATTAAGAGATTTCATTTATCACAATAAAAAATTAGGTGTAGAAGGAACTAATCATCGAAGTTATATGCCAGAAATCTTTCAATTATCTCTTGAATATATTGAACAATTTAGAATAAGTCAAAAAGGGGAAAAAGAACCAGAAGAAGTTGAAGATGATGAGTATCTTGAACATGAATCAATTGCAAAAAGTGGACCAGTTTTTGAAGAAAGGTGTAATCAAGATATCGAAAAAGGATTG
Source organism: Candidatus Woesearchaeota archaeon (assembly GCA_018657385.1). Taxonomy (GTDB): domain Archaea; phylum Nanobdellota; class Nanobdellia; order Woesearchaeales; family DSVV01; genus JABHXF01. The sequence goes on from JABHXF010000007.1 coordinate 1,311, forward strand.
CCAAAAAGAAAAATCTTGCCAATTGCTGCAACATTATTAGGTATTGGTGCTGTTGCATTAACAGGATGGTATTTATGGAATAATGGTGTATTTAATATTACACCTGATTCACCTAACAAAGTAGAAGATATAAGAGTTGTAGACAAGAAAGATACTAAAAATAGAAAAGATATTGGTGATGTAACTAGCCAAATAACAGGTATACAAGATATTATTACAGGAGAAATTGCTTATGATGTTCCTGCCCATTATGTTGCAGATAATTCTGAATTAATAGGTGAAACAAAACAAGATGTAACACAAGCTACTGATTTAACTGTTGCTGATGTTGCTATTGTTCCTGATGTTGCTATTGTTCCTGATATTGAAAAAACAGTTGATACATTAGATCAAAAAGAGATAGCTGCCGAAGAAGTAGTAGTTGTTAATCCAATTCCAGAAGTAAAACCAGTGGTTGTTGCACCAGTAGAAAAAGTTGAAAAACCAGAAGAGAAAAAAGAACCAGAAAGATCATTAGATAAAAAAATTGAAGTTATGTTGACTAGAGGGAAGGTTCAAATATGTAATGTGAAAATTGGACTTAATGAAGATAATAATTCAGTTACAGAAATTTCTTATTTAAAAATGGAAGAAGGAGTTAGTTATAGTGCAATGGGTGGTGCAAAACATAAATCACTCTTAGTTGATTTTGAGAGTTATTCTGGATTAACTAAATCTAAGTTAAGTTCTATTGAAAAATTAAGAATATTATATGCAGTAGAATTATTAGAAGAAAGAGGATATAACATAAAATGTGAAGAAAATAATTGCACTGCAAAAGCTAATAGGAAAAAGGAAAAAGGAATTAAAGATTTATCTATTAAATATAAAAATAATGGAGAATTAGAACTAAAAGTTCTTCTTGCAGGTCAAAAAAATCATCATGAAGTAAAAACTTTAGACCAGCTAGACATGTTGTTAGCTGCAGATTATTTTACAGATCTTGGTTTTAATGTTGAATTTAAAGAAGGTGTGTATGTTGCAACTGGAAATAATCTTAAAAATGGAAAAGGTGTTGTTAACATCACATATAATAATGGACAAATTGAACTAAATGGATCAATAAAAGTATACCATACATGGGAATTTACTTCAAATAAAAATGAAAATGAAATGAATAGATTAAAAAATATGAAATATGGTCCAGCTGATAGGGAAGCTAAAACAGCTGAACTAAAATATAATCAAGCTAATTCAGAAGATGAAAATTATAAGACTCTTGAATTAGAAGCTAAATTAAAAAGAAGTATAGCTGATGGAATTAATGGAAAAATATCAAGATTAAGAAATGCTAAAGAAACAGGTAAAGAATTATTATACACTACCCATTTTAATGGAACATCAATAACTATTGAAAGAGAAAGTGATCATGTAACATTGCAAACTTCATTATATTCAGATCTTTGGACTTCAGATTGCCAAGATGGCAAAAAATGTGACGATCTAAATGATTATCAAAATAAATGTGGGAACAGAATAGTAATTGATAGAGATGAACCATTATCAAATAAAGGATGGGGATATAGATTTTTAGATATGAATAACAATAATAATCATAATAATAGAGAACAAGAATGTGAAAAATTTGCAGATTATCTTACTAAAAATTTAAGTAAAGCTGTTACAAAAATATTAATGATGAAAAGTTCATGTGGAGGATAAAAATGTCAGAAAAATTAGAATTTATACTTGAAACTGGAAGAACTACAGTCATAGTTGATGAAGATAAGATTATGAGGGAGATTAGATCAGGAAGATTTAGTACAGTATATGAGGAGTTTAGAACTGCCCTTAGATGTTTAAAAAATTCCACCACATTTTGTAATGATGTTATAGAAAATGAAGAATTACTATATTACTTATTAAGATTAGAAGGATTAGATGATCAAATTCTAGCAGCTGATAGTGGTAGTAGTAGAACTGATAATCCAGCACAACAAATAAGATCTATGTATTTATTTCAAAGCGATATCTTAGATATAGAAAAGTCTCTTGCTAGAATTAAAACATCTAAAAAAAGAGACAGTAATAGAGAAGAAAGAATAGAAGAATCATTAAAGAAAATTATGGGTCATAATTATAGATTTTTAATGAAAAATTATACAAAAGTAGATAATCAAGGTATACGTGGTGTTTCATTAGAAAAATTACTTAGATTAGAAGAATCAGAAGAAAATAAAGAAAAAGAACTTAGTAAAGATGTTGATAACAGACCTTATTTGCTTCCTTCTAAAACATTACCTTTAGCTCAGGCATTAGGAATATTTTATTTAGCATTAAGAAAAGATCAATTTTATCAAGAACATGGTTTTTTACACTCTGATATAAGTCCAGATAATACAACAGTATATTATAAAGACATCGCCTCAGAAGGTGAATCTAAACTATTTAGAGATTATAGTAGAGAAATTAATATTGTAGATATTGATTTTATTGATTGGGGATTAGCAAGAGAAATAGGAGTAGACTTAAGAGATCTTTTATCTGGTGTTGAACCAGTAATGAAAGGAAAAGTTACTAGTTATTATGATGCTGGTGGAAAGGATTCCCCAGTACCTATATGTGGTCGAGAAAGTGCTGGAATTGAAATGATAATAGGTAATGATGATGGTTCTAAAGATACAAAAGCTTCTCCAGCACATAATATTTACCAAATAAGTAATCTTCTTGTTAGAATGCTAACTGGTTATCATGCTACATTTTTAACAGGTGATTTTTTAAGAATTGAAGTTAGAGATTATCACGCTGCTTTAGAAGTATATGAATCTGCAGGTAAAAAAGAAAAGAAAAAACATAAACCTAAGTTAGATAGAGCAATAGCAAGAATTAAAGAAGGAGTTGAATTAATAAAAGAACATTATTCAGGAATTGTTTCTGATGAATATGCTAAAACAATAAGCGATAAGATTTGGGGAGAAGATTATAGTGGATTATTAATTGATCTTGAGGAATTAAAAAATAATCATTATGAGAGTTTATTAGAAAATTTATTCAGACAAAAACTAGATAATGAAGGTGTTGATGTATCTGATGATAAAATTGGTAAAGTAGTTAATATTATGCACAAAGGTACAGCTGAGTATGGTGAAAGATATCAAACAAATACTGAAATAATTTCTGCTGTTAATAAACTTGAAGAAGGTGGGAATTTAAGAGATCATAAATATCCATCACATTTAATTAGTGATCTTGATGATAATTCAAATGATAATATTTCTCATGAGCCAGATGTTTCATCTTCAGAATTTAGATTAGATACAACAACTCTTGATTCAGTTATTGGTGGTTCATCAATTCCTAAAACAAGTATAACAAAAGATAATGAAGATGATGAAGATACATTATTCCCTTATGGTTTAGATGTACCTGTTGATAGGTCAGGATCAATAAAAGCAGGTGTTGCAGGTGGATTAATAGGAATTATAGGTGCAGGTCTTATTGCTTTGTTCTCAGCACTTAGTCCAATGGTATGTCCTGACATGAATTATGATGCCCATGATATAACTGAAGATACAAGAATTGTTGATACCTATCAAGATTCAAGAGATGTATATACTCCTGATACAAGTGATGTTATTGAAGATACAACTCCTGAAGATATTCCATT
>JABHXF010000002.1 GCA_018657385.1 Candidatus Woesearchaeota archaeon
AGTAACTGCTTTTGCAATTGCTTCATCTCTATTACTTTCAGAAACCCAACCTTTATATTCATCTTCTTTTGCAGTAACTGCTTTTGCAATTGCTTCATCTCTATCACTTTCAGAAACCCAACCTTTATATTCATCTTCTTTTGCAGTTAATGCTGCTTCAAGACTTTCTTCAGAAACATGTCTATCAAATTTTCCAACTCTATTTGCAATTGCTTCATCTCTATCACTTTCAGAAACCCAACCATCATATTCATCTTCTTTTGCAGTAACTGCTTTTGCAATTGCATCATCTCTATCACTTCCAGAAACCCAACCATCATATTCATCTCTAACTTCTTTTTCCCTTGTAGTAATTGCACTAGCAACTGCAGCATCTCTATTACTTTCAGAAACCCAACCTTTATATTCATCTCTAACTTCTTGAATAGTTGCTTCATGTACTTCAGGAGAATACCAATTACTTATTGTTTGTTCTAATCTTGTTTGTAAATCTTCTACTTGACCTTGTAATGTTTCTGCCATTGAATTTAGTCGTTCATAACTCAATACTACAGCTTGTACATAACTAATTGCACGTTGTTGTGCTACTAAATTCGCATCTTCACTAACTACTTGTTCTGGTAATCTTAATTTTAAATCTTTTCTATTTTCATCTTTTAATATTCTTTCAATATTCTTAATTTCTTTTCTTAATATTTCATACCTACTTTCTTGTTCTCCTAATCTTATTAACTCTAACTTTATTTCTTCTAACATCTCTTGATTATTAGCTGCTTTTCTTTTCTTTTTTTTACTTGGCCAAATTCCACTGTACCATGATTTTGTTTGACTAACTTCTCCATATAATTCAGTTACTTTGCTTGAAGCTAATTTAAGAAGAGTATCTGATTTTAATCCCTTATAATTTTCTGGCAATCTACTACCAGTAGTTGTATAAATCTCATCAACAAAATTAATTACTCTAGTCCTATATGCTTCTTGTGCAAGTCTATTGCTTTCTTGAGACTCATCTATCATTCCATTAAGTTTTTTTGTTTCTTCTTCTAATCTTGTATTTTTTCCTACTAGTTCTTCTAATTGTCTATTTGCTTCTGTAATGTTTTTATTTAATCCAGCTATTGTTGCAGAATCTCTTGTGGTTTGTTCTCCTAAGTTAAGAGCATAAGCTGTTTCTTGTTCTACTTCTCTTGTCCTTAATGATTTTATCTCTCCACCTAAACTTATAACTTTTTGTTCTAATCTAGGAGCATATTGTTCCCATAGATCATAGAAATCAATTAACATAATTGTTGAGTCATCAACATATCTTTCTTTTACACCTAATGTTCTAACCATTTCTCTTCCTAATTTAGTATCTTTAACTTCATGGAATACTTGCTTAAATGAGTCTATATCAACTAATCTAGATTCATCAATATTATTTGCTATTAGCTGGTCTCTATAATTAGTTAGTAAATAAATCCAATTATCTTCACTAATTTTGTCTTTATTAATTAATCTTGAAAGTTTCTCAAATGGAGAATATGCTGCGTATGCAAGTGCATTAACTAAATTTTGAGGACTCTCTTCTCCTAATTTATAATTTCCAACAATTTTTTCAAATTGAGACATCATTAATCCATTAGTTATACCATCACTAACTATTAATAGGTGTCTTGCTTTTTTCTTTAATGCATTTAAATCAATTTGCATATATGTTAAATCATTTTTTACATTACAATCTTCATAATCATCTCCACCATGTGAATACATACCAATATATAATTTAGGTTTATCATTTGGATTACTGGAATCGTCTGGTTTAGGTGTGATATAAGTAATACTTCTATCTTCGTTAATTAACATAATACTTGTATCACCAACATGTTGAAGCTCTATAACTTCTCTAATTAAATCAACTAATGTTAAGTCTAATGTTGTGCTACTCTTTTTTCCATCATCTAATTTTCCTTTTATTAATAATTCATCATTAGTATGAACAATTAATTCTTCACTAACTCTTCTAAAATTATCTGTTCCTTCATTTTGTAATATTCTTTCAAGTGGTAATCCAATCCCCAAAATGGCATTTTTACTAGCAATAGCACCATAGTGTTTGCTTAAACCATCTGCAACTAATCCTAATGCTAAATCAGGAGATATAAGCCTAGCTAAATGATTATCTTCATTTTTTCCTTCTGCTGGTTTACTAAATGGATATAATTGCATTTTTTTATTGTTTTTTTAAATTAATTATTATCTTACAACTGTTTGATATTTAATTGCAATATGAGATGCAGGACCTTTTTCTCTTCCTTTATTTCTCCCACTATTTTTGGTGTTATACATATCTCCATAAATTTCTCCATTATTAAAACTATCAATCTCTGCTGAAGTCATTCTAACATCTTTTTCTTCTCCTCTTTGTTTAACTCTTGATGCATAACGTGTATCAGCATTTTCAGTGTTTGATGAGTTTAAAATTTTAGACATAGAAAAAATTAAATGTTCTTTCATTTCTGCAGTTATTTCTAATTGTTGTGTATCAATTTCATATTTTTTATTTTCTCCATCACTTACTTCTCTTACATAACAATCCATTTCAATTTTTCTGCCTTTTCCCTTTGCTTCTCCTTGTTTTTTCCCTTTTTTATGTCTTCTATATAACATTCCAGAAACTTTAAATCTATGTACTGTCCCATTTTCCATATTAGATTTAGGTTCTACATATTCTGCTTGGATATCTATGTTATTATCTTCTGTTTTTATTCCAGCATTACTATAATATGTATCAGAATTCCCAAATATTGAATCAGGATTATAATTAATTTTAATTGCCATATTAGATAATTTATCTTCTAATTCTTCTACAACATCATCTTCAATAATATTTTTAGAATATTTTGATTGTAAATCAACTCTCAATTGACTTAATTTATTTTCTAATCTTTCTATTACTCTATAAAGACTTTGAGATATTTCATCATGACTCTCAATCATTCTATTTTTTTCTTCAATTTCATTATTTAATTTCATAATTTTAGTATTATCAAGAGTTTTTTGTACTTCTCTACCTTTTGTTTTTGCATCTGTAACATCTTGCTCATACTTATCTTTAGAAATTCTAGCATCTCTTTCTTCTTCAGTATCTGTTAATTGCTGTTCAAGGTCTGCAACTTGTATATCATAACCATTTCTTAATTCATCTAATTGTGTTGTAAGACCTTTTACTTGTTCAGTTAGACTTTCATATTCTCTTAATTTTTCATTTGCTTGAGTTAATGCTGCTGTTTTTTCTTCTAATGAAATTCTTGATATTTCTAATGCAGTATCAACTTCTGCTTTTGCTTCAATAATATTTGCTAATTCTTGCTCTAATGTTGAATAATCTTCTAGTTTTTCATTTGCTTGAGTTAATGCAGCATCAACTCCTGCTTTTGTTGTTCTTAATTTATCTAATTCTTCTTCTATATTTGCATATCTTACTAATTCTTCTCTTGCAATTTCTAAGGCATTAGTAGTTTCAGTATGTGTTTTTATTAATCCTTGATATTCAGATGTTTTATCTACTAATGCAACTCTTGATCTTTCTAATGCAGTATCAACTTCTGCTTTTGCTGTTGTTAATTTTTCTAATTGTTCTTCTATACCTGCATATTTTTCTAATGCATTATCAACTTCTGCTTTTGCAGTTGTTAATTTCTCTAATTGTTCTTCTATACCTGCATATTTTTCTAATGCATTATCAACTTCTGCTTTTGCTGTTGTTAATTCTTTTAATTGTTCTTCAATACTTGCATATCTTTCTAATTCTTCTGTTGCATTAGTTAATTTATCTTGAGCTTCTATTAACTGTTTATCTATTTCAGCATAATCTTCTAATTTCTGCTGTGCTTCTGATAATGCTTTATCAGATTCTTCTTTTGCTGTTGTTAATTCTTTTAATTGTGCTTCTAAGCCATCATATTCTATTAATTTACTTTCAGCTTCTGTTAAAGCCGTTGAAATTCTTTCATTTGCTTCTTTTGCTTCTGTTAATTCTGCTTCTAATCCTACATATTTTTCTAACTCTACTCTAGCATTAGCTAAATCTTCTTGAACTTGTGCATAACCTTCTAATTTTTCTTCAGCTTGTTTTAATGCATCTTCAGTTGTTTTGTATTTTACTCTTTCTCCTGAAATAGTTTTTTCTAATTCTTGATATCTTCCTTCTAAATTATCATATTGTTCTTGTCTTTCTCCTATAGTTGATTTTGCAGTTTCAAGTTTTCCAGTTAATTCTTCTTTTGCTTGTCTTTCTGTTTCTAATTCTTTTCTAAGAAGTTCTAAAGCAGAATCAGCATTATATCTTTTTTCTAATAATGTGTTCAATTCAATAATTTTTTGATCCAATTCTCTTATAATTCCTATATCTCTTTCTGATGTTCTTTCATGTTCTGCTATTGTTGCTTCATATCCACTTGCAGCTGTTTCAAGATTACTAATCTTTTCTCCTTGTTCTTCTATAGTAGTTGATTGTTCTCCTGTTGTTCTAACATGATCTTGTATTGTTCTTTCTTGTTCTTCACTTATTTCTGTTTGTTCTGCTATTGCTGTCTCATGCTCAGCTATTCTTGTTTCATATCTTGCTTTTGCATTTTCATATAAACTAATCTCTTCTTCAAGCTCACTAATTCTTGCGTCATATTCAGTTTGTCTTATTTCATAAATATTAATTGTTTCTTCTGCTGTAATTAATTTTCTTTTTTCTTCAGTTAAATCTTCTCTTACTCCTTCTAATGTAGCTTCTAATGTACTGAATTCATTATTTTTTAATCTATGTACTTCTTTTAATTCATTTAATTCTTCTTCTTGTGCTACATATCTTTGTTGAATTGCTTCTTCAGCTTCTCTTATTCTTTCTCTATGATCACTATGAGAAATATACCCTATATATCTTGCATCAACTTCTCTTTCTTTGCTTTCTACTGCTTTAGTATGGTTTTCAGGAGAAATCCAGTTTTCAGAACCAGCTAATTGTGTTACTAATTCTTGAATTCTTGTTTCTGCTTCTTTATATTGAATTTGCAATTGACTAAATGCAGTTGTTGTTTCTTGATGAGTTATTCTTAATTCTTCAACTTCTGTTTCTAATGCAACATATTCATGTTCTTTAGATTCAAGTTCTTGAGCAATAGTTCTTAATTCTTGAGTTAATTCTAATTGTTCTCCAATTCTTTCTTCTAAACCTTCTCTAGCTTCATCTAATTCAGCTTTTCTGGTTGCTAATTCATCTTGAGATTCTTGATATGTCTTTCTTAATTGACTTAATTCAGTTTTTGTTTCTTCTAATACACTTCTTTGTAATTCTACTACTCCTAATGCTTTATCTAAATCTTCTGATGTTATTCTATGTTCTTCAGTTAATTCTTCTAATGCAACTTCTTTTTCTCTTAATGCTTGTTCATTATTATTCATACCAATATATGGTCCATGTATTACTGGTTGTCTTGTTTTTGAACTATCCATGTTAATCACATCCATTGAATGAGTATCATTTAAATGAACATCAACCATTGTTGCATCATCAATGTACTTTAACATTAATCCTAAATCTCTCCTCATGTTTTTTCCAGTTTCAGTATCTTTCACATCTATAAAAACTTCAATCATAGACTCTAATGTTGTTAATCTAGATTCATGAATTCCTTCATTTGCAATCAAGTTCCCCTTATATATTTCTATAACATTAACTAATGCATCTTCTGTTAATCTTTTATCTAACAAATTTAACATTCTTTCATAAGGATAAGCAGCAGCAGCAAATAATTGGTTTAACACAATTTTATCATAATGTGGATCTGTTGTTGGAACACTGCCTAAAATTGACCCAAATTCATTAAGTGTTACAGGATTAGATATTCCATCAGTAAATAATAATAATCTTGCTGGTTTTTTACCTTCTATTACATAATTTTTTATATCAATATGTTCTCTACTCCATCTTTTTTCTGTTCTTATTCTTATTTGATCTCTATAATCTATTTTGAAATAAGTTAAATCAAATTTAACATTACAATCATCAAAATCATCCCCTCCATGTGGATACATCCCAAGATACAATTTTGGTTTCACAGAAGGATTAATATCTTTTGGAGTTGGGGTTATAAAACTAAAACTTCCATCTTCAAATAATAATGCAACATTTGAATCACCAATATTATAACCTTCAATTATTCTTCTTTCAAGATTAACAGCAGCAATATTAAAAGTAGTATGGCCATTTGTTGGTTTACCACCAGTTAATACATTATCATTAACTTGTACAACTAAATCTGGAATAAAATTTCTAACTGATTGTTCCCCCATTTTTCTAAGAAGTGAGGATGTACCTCCACCTATCATGTCACATGCTGCTTCACTTGCTAATTTTGCTCTTCTTTCTCGTCTAAACTTTTCACTTGTTGGAGTTAAACCATCACCAATTGCAGCAACAGCTAGATTCGGATTTATAATATCAGAGAACCAACTATCATCATCTTTATTTGGATGTGATTGCTGTTTTGTATGTATTTTCATTTTCTTTCTCTTCTTCTTATGATATTATTATTTACTATGACTTTTATCAAATGTAACAGTCATTACTCTATGTGGTAATGTTGCCTTTTCTAATAATCTACTATAAACTGGACCATCATAAAATGGTTGATTCATTTTAATGAAATAATCTGGTTTTACTTTAAACAATAAATTTGAGCAATATAATACTATTTCATGTCCACTATTTGCTCCAGATAACATTTCTTTAATTGAATGTTTATCAGATGAACCACTACATTCCTTACTTCTTCTTTCCTTATATGGTAAAAAACCATTAATATTAGTTATTTTTCCTTCAGGATTTAAAGATTCTTTACCACAATCTATTGTATAAACAGCTCCCCTATAACATCCAACAAGACAATAAATTTTTTCTTTGTGGCGCATTAATTTAATTGATTTTGGCCATTCTGATACTGAATTCAAAGTACCTGATGCAAGTCTTATTTTTCTATCTTCTTGTTGAATCTCAATTGAAAATTTTTCACCATCATAATCTACTAATACAGCAGCAGCAATATTGTCCATAACATCATAACTAATTATTGCTTCTTTACTACCTTCTTCACCAAAAGTATATGTTTTTACAATTTCATTAAACATTGTTTTTCCATCTATTATTTTATGGTCAATTATATCTAATGCATTTCTATTTGGCATTATTGTATGTTCTATTCCACCTATTTCTTGTACACGTGTAAAATTAGTTGGTGTCCAACCAGTATAACTTGCTTCTACTAAACTCCCTAATTTATTTTTTTCATCAAAAAAACTATCATCTATTTCTCTTTTAAATCTCCAATAAAATGTACCCATTGGATTTAATTCTTTATCTTCTCTATATGTTTCACCTACTTGACTCTCAGTAAATAATGATAATAAAAATTCATTACTATTCATTCTATTAACTTGTGCTAAACTCATTTTTTCAGGAACAACTTTTCCAAATCGTCTTAAATCTTCTTCTAATGATCTTTTATCATGTCTTTTAACACCAACACTTCCTAAAACTTTCCAAATTTTTCTAGAAAAATCAAATAATTGTCTCTGTTTTGATCCTGTTTCATCTCTTTTTACAAGGTGAACTCCTGCTTTTGTTGTTATAAGATAATGATCTCTTTTTATTTGAGCAATTGATAATGGTGTTCTAATTGTATCAGTACTATCTACAAGAATTATGTCAGCTTCTGGACCCTTTGGAGCTAAATTTCCTTTTACTGCATCTTCCTCTATTGCCATTTGAGTTTCAGAAGGTTTATTATATGGGATAATATACAATCCCTTTGATTTATCTTTTGTATCTCCAGCTTGTACTCCAGTAACAATTAAATCTTCAATATTTCTTGGCATATTTTTCACCTGTATTCTTAATCTCTTTTCTATTATTTTTTGACAAGTTTAATTTATTTTTTTAATCTTCTAACTAAGAAATTTCTTAATATTAAATACTCTCTTTTATTTGGTTCATATTTTTTTCTTAACCATGGACTACCAAATAATATTACTTTTGCTCTTCTTGTTTTACCCTTTTCAGCATTACCTAATGCTCTCATTGCATTAACATAAGATCTTTCAGAATTTTCTAAATAAGGATTTCCTTTTAGCTCTTCAGCACAACTATATGCTTGCTCTAATTTAACATGAACAAAGTAACTTGCCATTCTAATAAATTTAGTTTTAGCAACTATTTCTTTGGGTGGTAAACTAGTTAAAATTGCTTCTGCTGATCTTTCAACATCTTCATAATTACCTGCAAGATGACATAAATTTAGATATCTTAACCTTGCGCTGTAATTATTTATTTTTCTACTATTATTACTAACTCTAATTAATTGTGCTAACATTGAACTTGGAATATTTATTTTTCTAGGTTTTATTTCATCTGTTGTTCCTGTTTTTTCCCAATCCTCATCTTTTTCTTCAATATCAGATTTCTTGATAAAATCATCAACCATTTTAAATACTATTCTTTCATAAACTACATTACATTTTTCTATAACATTTTCTATATTTCTCAAACTTGTTTCAACTTTTAGATTTGTTTCTCCAGGAACAACTTTATATCTTGCTCTTATTCTTTCTTCATTTCCTTTTAAATTTTTGAAAATTTGTTCAAGATACCTACAAGCAAGTTCTGGATTTTCATGTTCATAGTGAAGTGCACAAGTATAATTAGTATTAACATCTTGAGATATATGGTACTCTTTATCTTCTTCTCCTGATAATTCAGAATTATATGATATAATTGCATTTAATAAATCTGCTAAATTTTTATGATTTTCTTTAGTTGGCTTTTTTAGATATGGTTTATCTGATTCAACTGTTATCTCTAATAATGGAAGAGCTGAACTATAATCTTTAAGAAATAAATACAATTTTGTTAATGTTTCTCTTACATGTTTGTTAAATCCCTCAAGCTTTGAATCTGTTATTCTATTTTCTTCTTTAACTTCACCTAAAATATTTGATCTTACTATATATAGTCTAGATGATGCTATACTTGCATAACAGCTAATTGATGATTGATATGTTTCTATTTCAGATTGTAAGTCTTTAATTTTTTCTTGTGCTTCTTCATCAACTGCTTCTAATAAACTAGATTCTAAGTTTAATCTTTGTATTTCTCTAACTTCTTTATCAAATAATCCTATGTAATGTCTTGCAACTAAATAATTAGCACATGTATTATACGGATCTTCCTTTAGTATTTTATCTAATACTACTATATCTGTAATGGGACTATCTGGTCCCTCTGGACTACCAGTACTATCCCATGCTTCCCACAATCCTATAATTCTTTCTATGTTCATTTTTTTATGTTTTTAAGTTTTTTAATTAATTATTAACCTTTAAGTTCTTTAAGTAAAGCTTTAACTGCTTTACTTTCTTTCCTTAATGTGTTTGCAATTTTTAATGCATCTCTTTGTTCTCTTTCCATTTGTTCAATAGCCTTACTACCTATTTCTTTTGAACTATCATACATTTGATCTTGTCTATCAAATAATGCAATATATTTATCAACAAATCCATCATATTTTTCTACTAACTTAACATATTCTTCTTGAATTCTTTCTTTGTCAGTTTCATCAAGTTCATTAGCATAGTTCTCTTTGTATGATCTTGTAATATCACTTTTTTCAAAT
>JABHXF010000008.1 GCA_018657385.1 Candidatus Woesearchaeota archaeon
AAAATAATTAATTTAATTATTGTAGGAAAAACAACACCACAACTGACAGCAGACGGCCATTTTACTTCGTAAAATGTCCTACCAGCCACTCCGAAGGAGCCATCCCTCGGCTGGTCTGCGTCAATGGTGATGTTTTTCCTAAAGGAAAAATTCAACAACAATGGTGGAGATGCGACAGGGGTTGTCCCTTCGGGATGTTGCATAGGGCAAATTCTTTAAGAATTTGACCGTCTCCCATCATTATTGTTGTTGGATTTTTTGGCCCCATACTTAATATATTCATAAAATTAAGAACTAAATTAACCCCTAAATTCCAGAAGTAAAGATTGTGCCTATTACCATTGTTGCAACTACATTGAATATTATCATAACAATTAAACTAATTGCAGCATACAATATTGTGCTTCTGATTAAGTTTCTTCCTAATAAATAAGATTTACTCAAGTTGTCTGCACCATTTTCTATACCATTGACCATTACTGTTAATATGTAAATAATTTGTACAACATAAAGACCAATTACAATCTGGAAAAAATAAGTTGGAATACCCATTCCAAATAAATCATTAACTCCTGCTCCCATTGGAACACCTTCTCCTCCTTGTCCTTTAAGTAATGGTCCTAACTTACCAAGAATATTGGTAATCATAGAAGTAATACCAATTACAATGCCAGCAATTGCAGGAGTCATAACACTAATTTGAGATTTCATTGAAGAAATAACATCTGCTAATAAATCTTTTAATCTTTCATCAACTCTATGGATCTCTTTAATATATCTTGAAATATTAATTAAAGCTTGTGCTGCAACTTTTGGTCCTTTTTTAACAGATTGAACAAGAACTTTCATTGAACTTGTTATCATATTAGAAGGGAAAGATAATATTGCACCAACTTTAGGATTGAAAATTGCTTCTTCTATTCCTAATCCTAATTTGTTAATATTGATACTAACTTTTTCAAAGAATTTACCTGGTTCTGTATCTTGCATCATTGATGATACCCTACCAAAGGCTGTCTCAGCTGGTATTCCATCCCCTAATCTATTACCTAATTGAAATATTCCAGATGCAAATTCATTTTCTAATTTTTTTGCTCTATTTCTTATCTCAATTACATTTTTCGACTTAAGTTTATAATAATAACCTAAGCTTATTGCTATCCCTAATGGAATCATTAAACTTAATATTGAAGAGAAAATTCCAAAAGGACCTACTAATTCTCCTGTTGTATCATTTTCTCTATAATCTAAGAAACAATATGGTTTGTTGCAAGCAGAAGTTTTATCTCCAGCTGGACCAATGCCCCAATCACTCATTCCCGCCATATTAGCAATTAAAGGGAAAAAACCAATTAATAAAAATATAACTGCTATGAAAATACAAATATGTAATGGTTTAATATTTATTTCTCTACTAAAAAAATTAACCTTATTTTGTTTTAATGAAGGTAACATTTTTGTAACATCTGTATCTCCATAACCCGAAGGTCTTTGTGCAAGAATAGTCATTCCTAAATACATAACTCCTAATGGCAGTAAAACATTATAGAATACTCCAATGTAATACCATTTAACACCCCCTATAAAACTTACAAGTAAAGGTAATATAACTAATCCTAATATTGGTAAAACTACCCCTAACATGTGCAACATTGTTATAGGTGATTTTAGATTATGAGCATAATGCAACATTTTTTCATATGTTTCGTCTAGAATTACATCTAATGATTTTTCTAATAATTCAAGTCTTCTTGATTCTCCACTTTCATAAAGTGATGATTCAATTAAATGAAATGCTTCAATAAACTCTATATTATATTTCCGCCATTTTTCTAAATAATGATCCATTGAATCTTTTACATTATTGTATTTTTGTGTTTCAACATCCCATAAAACTTTTCTTAGATCTAAAGATAATGGTCCAGTTAAATGATCTGCAGCAAATTTAATTGCTAATTCTAAATTGGGTGTATGCCTCATATATGTAACTAAATAAAAAATACATAATATCATCTCATTACTAGCCTTCATTCTAAAAGTCGTGGCAATAACATTTGGATAATTTCTTAATGGGAACATTAATATTGCAGCTGTTAATAAACTAACAACAATAAAAAAAGTTGAAGAAGGTTTTCCTAATAATCCTGGTATAAAAATACCTAACATTACTCCTAGTAATCCTATTGTAACTGGTGCAAGAATTGAAAAACTAGTTGTACCTGCAGGATCAACTTTAAGATGTGCTGTATCAATTGATTCTTGTAATTGATCTGATTCTTTTTTGTCTGGTTTTAATTTGATAAGTTTTCCAGAAAAACCACATAATTTTTCATAAATAGATGCACTTGCAGGCATCATCTCTTTTCTAAATGTTTCATAATCAGCAGAAGTAATTGGTTTATCACTACCCTTTACAGTTGGACCTAGTTCACTCTCTAATTTACCCTTATATCTTTCCAGTAAGTCCTGGACTTCTTGTGAAGTCATGTTTACAACTTTTTATTTTTGTTTTTTTCATGCTTGGTCTAAGTTATTACTGTTTTTTTCTTAATTCTCTTTTTAACCATTCATACCATTCAAAAAATATTTTTTTACTATCTAATTTTCCTGTTTCATTTTTTACTTTTCCTGAAATATTATGGAACATATCATTTGATCTAATAACAAATTCTGCTTCTAATATGTTTGGGTCTTTAACTCTTTCAGCTTCATCAACTAATGTTTTTTTGATTTTTCCTCTTAACATTATATTATCCCAAACAGAATCCCAATCACCTGCAAAATCTTTAATATTACCTGCTATTGCTTTTAATACGTCTGATTCACCATTTTGTAAATCATCAGTAACTTCTAATTCATCTGTGTCTGCATTATATTTCATTAAATCTACAAATCCACCTTCTGCTAATGGATCGTTTTCCCAATGTTTTCTTACTTCTGTAATTTGAGTAACTCTTCTAAATTTATGTAAACCATCTGCACTTTTTATTGGATTTGCAACAATACAAACATCAGTTGCCTTAAAACTTGTTTTTGGAATTCCAATATCATTAACAACTCTATCATAAATTCCATATGGACTATCACTGTGGATAGTTCCTGCAACAACATTTGCAGCTGCTCCTACTCTCATTGCTTCAAAAAGTGCTACTGCTTCCTTGCTTCTAATTTCTCCTACTATTAATGCAGAATCTCCTAATCTTAATGTAGTTCTGATTCCAGTTGAAGCATCTATCTCTGTTGATTCTTTTGCTAATGCTGATGCAACTTTCATTGATTGAATATTAAAACCAAGTTCTCTTAATGGTTTAGTTGGTAATTCTAATGTATCTTCAATTGTAATAATTCTGTATTTTCTCATAATTTCAACTAACATTGCACTTAATAATGAACTTTTTCCTGCACTTCTTGTTCCAGCAATTAACATTGTTCTTGTTCCGTCTACTAAAAAGCTAAGCAATCCAGCTGCAGTTGGATTTATCATTTTGTATTTAATAAATAATGGCAAGGTCCATGGTTTATCTCTGTGACGTCTAAATGAGTATGCTAATCCTGTTGGGTTTAATGGCTTTGTAATTACAGCAACTCTTGTAGAAGCACTAGGTAATTCAAGTTCTGTATCTAATATTGGATTTGCTTCATCTAATGGTCTTCCAGATATTAATCTTAACTTAGATGCCCAACCTTCTGATTCATTTTTTGTTGGGACTATATTTGTATAACAATCACCATGGTCTCCATGTACAATAAACATAGGTATTTTACCTAATGGACTATTAATGGATATATCTTGTACTTTTTCGTCTTGTAGTAATACTTCAATTAGTCCAAAACCAACTGTGTATCTAACTAGTATTTCTGTTAATTTATCAATTTCTTTTGTTCTTAACATTATATTTTTTGATTTTGATAGTTCTTCCATTAAATCATGACCAATGTTATAGAAAACTTGTCGCATTCTTTCTGGATCTGTAAACTCTTCTTCTCTTGGTTTATGTTCAGCCATTATTTTTCTAGCTAAATCTAATAATTCATATTTATCCTCTGTTAATTTAAACTCAGGTGGCATTAAATGATAAAGAATTTTAATGTCATCTGAAAATTTGAAAACTGTAACGTCAGTATCATCTCCAATTGTATAACTATCAATTTCTTCTGCATCTGGTGGGATAGTTGCCATTAATTTTGTAAACATAAAATCAGGTTTAATTGTTGGAGTAAATATATAACGATAAATGCTTCTATCTCCTACTTTATATCCAGGGAGGTAAGGTTTAGCATGTTCAATTAAACTTGTTTTATCTAATAATGATATTAAATATGAAATAATTGAAGAATATCTTTTTACAATCTCTCCGAATTTTGGATCTGTAACTTTCTCTATGTCTATTCTTTCTCTTCTTAATGCTCTTGTTAAATCAACATAAGCTCCAATTGGATCACTTTTTAACATTTTAAATGAAAGATTTTGAAGCTCTGCATATTTTTGGTTAATGTACTGAACATTTTGTTGACCTAAACCAAGTGCATTATAACTAAAAATATTTTTTTCTCTTGATATTTTTTTATAAATATCTGCAATCTCTACTAATATTTTAGTTTGTCCATAATCATATTCGTATTCACGCTTTTGAGAAAAAACAATTTTTGTAATACCACTAACTTGAGTTAAAACATCCATTACTTTAGACATGACTGTATCATAATCTTCTATTGAAGGGGAAAAGCTAATTCCTTCTACATAAATGTATAGGATATTTTCTTCTCCCTCTCTTATAACATCATGTTCCCAATCTTTTTTCCCTTCGTAAAGTCCTGGCATAGTTTACCTCTTATTTAGTATAATAAATTTTAATAATTTTTCAGTGTTAATAATTATTTTAGTTCTTTCCTCAATTTCTCTAATGCTATTTCAATTAAGTGAGATTTGTTTCTAAACTTAGTCTTATCTTTTAATTTTTCATTGACCCATTTAATTAGATCTTCATCTATTGTTGCAGAAATTGGCTTCTTAATTAATAACACCCCATGGTGTTTTTAATTTGAGTTTTGACATATAAAGCTTTTGTTTCATTTTTGTGTAGTAGTTTTTTGAATATGATTATTTCACTTTTGTATTTCATTAGTGATTGTAAGATTCAATTGATAATAAAAGGAGAAAAATAGCGGGAAGGGGTCCTCACATTATTTTCTCCTGCCAAAAATGGCCAGTACACACTATATTATAATATATAGTTTATAAATGTTTCTATACTTTCTACTATAAAATATATTTTATAATATCTTCTTGTTTTTTTAATAATTTGAACTTCCAATAAATTTAAAAATAGAACTATTATTCTTCGCTCTTAATATTCATATAAAATGAACTATTTATAGTATTAATCAAATATTGTGTTTTCAAATAATTGAGAAGTGTAAAATATGCTTTTAAACAAAAAAATTAAATGAAGATGATAAAATGAATCTACTAGTAATTGCCCCACCTACCTTACCTGTGCCTCCTTTTGAAGGATATGGTGGAACCCAAAGGGGAATTCATGATTTTTTAAAATATATGCCTGCACATGGACACAAAATTCATTTAATTGCACCTGGGGATTCCGATGTAAGTGATTTAGAAAATGTTATTCTACATCCAGGTACTGAATTTGCAACTCGCGGTGAACATATTTCTGTAAGCGAGAGAAGAAAATTAAACTTAGAAAAAGAATATAGGATGAATGCATTATTTCTTGTTTCAGATCTTATTACATCAGAGAAAATTGATCTTATTAATAGTAGACTTCCTCAACCTGATTTTCTTAATGAATTAAAGGAAGGGACAAGGGACATTCCTGTTGTTACTAGCTTACATACTTTTAATAGTAGTCCTGGAAAAGTTAAAGTTTTGAATAGATTAGGTGATCGATTTCATTTCACTGCTCATTGTTTTAATCATATGGCACAATATGGTGATTTACAAAATGTTCAAGTTCTTCCATATGGGATTGATGTTTCTGCTTACCCTTATTCACCTTTAGTTCTTTCACAAGCTGATTCTGATCCTGGTTTAGATGTTTTGCGTAATATTAAAGAAAATGGTAAAGATTATTTTATTATTGTTGGCAGAATATCACAAAAAAAAGGACAGAAAACTGCAATAGAACTCGTATTAAATGAAACTGATGATGATATAATTATTGCAGGTACCCCAATTGAAAGAGGAAAAGGCAAAGGTGGTTCTAAATATTTAAGAGATCAAATTGAACCTTATCTAGAATCTGAGAGGGTTCATTATTTTGGGAACGCTAATGAAGATGAAAAAAAAGATCTATTAAAATATTCTAAGGGCTTTTTATTCCTTTCAGGTTTTGAAGATAGAAGTTGGAAAGAACCTTTTGGAAGAGTAATAGTAGAAGCAATGGCATGTGGTGTTCCTGTTTTAGCTTTTAATTATGGTTCAGCTACTGAGATTGTGGATACTGGAAATAGTGGTTTTTTATTTGATAATCTTGAGGAAGCAAAATCCTTAATTGGGCATTTAAGTGAATTAGAGAGGTATAGTTGTAGACAAGGGGCTGAAACTAGTTTTGATGCTAAACGTGTTGCTTCTGATTATCATAAATTATTTACTCAGGTAGTAGGGAATTAAATAATGGTAGAGAAAAAATTAAGAGTCTTAGCTTATTCTTGTAATGGGACTGGAATGGGACATATTACAAGAACAATGGCAATATCTAGAAGAATTAAATCTCTTGCAAAAGCTGCAAATATTGATCCTGAAATATTTTTATTAACCAGCAGTGAAGCAGTTAGTGTTGCTCATAGAGAAAAATTTATTAGTTTTAAAATACCGTCTTATCATCTTATTAAAAGACTTCTTCCTGAATTTATGGGTGAATTTCGAAATGCTCAAAATAATTTTGAAGGGGTTGCTCAAAGAGTGTCTCTTTCAATAATGGAAGAAATTAATCCAGATATATTGATACTTGACAACAACACAACAGGATATTTAAAGGAGTTTATGGTTTCAGATATTCTTGATAGAGTCCATACTCCTGTTTTTATTTATAGAGAAAGAAGGAGTGAAAGGGTTACTTCAGATTTTCTAGATTACATGCCTAAATATAATGTTATTATTGCTCCACATCCTGAGGGAACTCAACTGATTGTTCCCACTGGGTTAGAAGATAGGTTACATCATGTTGGAAATATTATGATTAGAGACAAAAGTGAAGCATTAGATCGAGAAAGAGTTCAATCAACTTTTCAAATGGATCCAGATTGCTCTAATATTTATGTGACTGCCGGTGGTGGTGGTGATAAAAAACATAATGGTACTATTGCTAAGATTATTGATTCAATTGGAACAGATGATGTTATGATATATGTTGGTTTAGGTACCTTACATCAAGGACAACGTCCTGCATTTGGAGAAAGAGGAAGGGTTATAGTTCATTATCCAATTGTAGAAATGTTTAATGGCTTTGATGGGGCTGTTAGTGCTGCAGGATATAATTCTGTGAGTGAATTATTGCATTTAGGTGTTCCAACAATTCTTTATCCTCAAAAAAGGAATGTTGATGATCAAGAATCAAGAGTAGAAAGATTAAATGAAATAGGTGCTGTTATTGGTATTGATAATGTCAATAATCCTGATAGCTTAAAAGAAGCCTTTGAAAAAATAAGAGATCCTATTGTTGCTGCAGAATTAAGAAAAACAGCAATGGCGACTGTTCCTCACAATGGTGCATGGAAAGCTGCATATAGAATATTAGAAGACATTGCAACTGATTCTCAACTAAAACAAATGAGGGATCAATATTCACATAAATTAAATCTTTAATTGATTTATTCTTTCTTTTTTAATTTAATAATGAAAATTAAACAGATTTTAAGTTTTATTGTGCTATTATTACTATTGATTTCATAAGTTTTATATATCTTGAATGTGTTAAGGATTATACAATGGAACCTATACAATATTCTGGAATCGGAGATTTAAATGAAGAAGAAAGAGATATATTAAATGAAATCTCTTCAAAGAACCATGAAAAAATTCAAACTTTGTTACAGGATGAACAAACTTCTATTTCTGTGCACATAAAAACATACAGAGAAAAAGAAGAAAAGAAAAAATATTCTGTTACTGTTAAAGCAACTGATCCTAAAAATATGTTCAGATCAGGAACAAGTGGGTGGATACTAGCAAATGCATTAAATGAAGCATTTGATAAGGTAACAACTGAAATAAAAAATCACTTTAGGATGTGATTTCAAATTAAAGCCCTAAGACTACATCTTTCAAGTTGTGGATGTATGGCACAGTTCGCTTTAATTTGAAAGAATGAAAATTTGCCTATTAATTTACAAGCCACTAGTACAACAAAATGCGTAATATTTTGTGCACAGCTGAGCTATGCTCAGGTTGTGCTCCATGCTTCAGCATGGAGATAGTTGGCGAGACAATTTAAAATTGGCAAATTTTGATTATTTTTACTTTTTTTTAATTTTTCTATTATTCTAAAATATTTTAGTAATTATTTGAATTACTCTCATATTCAATCTCTGGTTCTACATACTCTTCATAACCTTCATCATATCCTGCATCATTATACTCTTCATCTTTATAATTCTGGTAATCTCCACCATTATCATAATTTTTGTATTCTCCATTATTATAATCTTGATATCCACCATCATCATAGTCCTGATATCCTTCATCATTATAATCTTGGTATCCTCCATCATTATAATCTTGATATCTGTTATCTTCATAGTCTGTATGTCTTTCTTCGTCGTAATTTTGATATCCTTCATCTACTTGTTTATCATATTTATTATATTTGTCTTCAATGAAATGGTCATCATAATTACCTTCTTTTTGTCTTTCAAGTTGATCTATTTCATTAGTAAGATCTTTAAATCTATCATAATTTCTATCTTCTGTGTTTTCAGATGATTTAAATTTTTCATATATCTTACCTAAATCTTCTTTTGTTATGTATTCTGCTCCATTTTCACCCATAATCATCATCTGACCACTTTCAGTTCGTTTAAAAAAACCAAGTTTTTCCATTTCCCCATATTTTGCAAATGAATCTCCTTCTTCTCCTGGACGCATTGGTGATATTACACTCATTTTTTCCCATTTAAGTTCTTGACATTCTTCATCACTTAATTTTGTACAATCTATTTGAAGGTCATCTGGATCACCAAATCCTGGTCCTTCCATCCCTTTTTTTTCTGCTGCAAACTTTGCTTCCATCAAAGCATGACAAATTTCATCTCCAATATATTCATCTCCATCATAACATTCAGGTGATTCTTGTTTCCCTTTATGCATATCTGGGTATAATTCTTCCATTATTGCTTGGCATGCATCATCTCCAATGAAAACATCTCCTTCATAACATTCAGGAGAATCTTTTTTTCCACTGGTAAAATCATCTCCATACAACTCCTCTGATATTGCTCTACATGCTTCATCTCCAACATATTCATCTCCATCATAACATTCAGGAGATTCTTCTCTTGCTTTAGCCCATTCATCTCCATATAACCCCTCCATTATTGCACGGCATGCCTCATTTCCAATGAAAACGTCTCCATTATAACATTCTGGTGATTCTGCTTTATTATTACGTAATTGTTCATCCATAATTGTTCTGCATTCATTTTCTCCAATAAACTTTCCATCTTCCATACATTCTTTTGGTGGTGGTCCATGTAATTCTTTCATCATTCCATCACATTCTTCAAAACCAATAAATTGTCCTCCATTAACACATTCATTTGGCATTTTTCCAGCAGCAACTAATGCAGCACCACATTCATCTTCTCCAATATATTCTCCATCTCTTTTACATTCAGGTGGTGTAGGACCATGTAATTCTTCCATTATTTCATCACATTCTTCTGGTCCAATAAATTCTCCACCTTCCATACATTCTTTTGGTGGTGGTCCATGGATATCCATCATTATATCCTCGCATTCTTCCCTTGTTGTTGCACCTGCTTTTTTACATTCAGGTGGGGCAAATTTATCAAACATTTCTCCCTCTTTTTCATTAAGTTTTGATTCAAATGTTTCTATTACAATGTCTCTCATGAATTCAGGTAAATCATCTAAAAACTCATCTTCTTTTCCATCAAGTTCATGACATGCTTTCATGTCTTGTTCATATTCACATCTTACAGCTAAAGCAGAATTTTCTTTACACTTTCTTTTTTCACTTTCTACAGGGATTTTATCACAATCACATTCTCGTGGATCTTCAATACATTGTGTTAATATTTCTAATACCATTTGGGTTGCTTCTTCTTGTCTTTTATTTATGTCTTCTTCAATATATTTTCCTAACCATTCAGGTGCATTTTCTGGATCACATCTTGGTTCTTCTAACATTAAATCATAATTCTCTAATGCAAGCTCATTGCATAAATCACTTATTTTATCAGCAATATCAGCTGCAATTCTATTTTTGTCTGCTTGTGTTTTTTGGGAATCAATTAATGCTTTTATTTCATCAAAATCTTCAGGAATTATATCTTCTAATTCTGCTAATATTTTATTAATAAATTCCATCTTTTCTTTTGTTAATTCCCTTAGTTCAGGACTTACTTCTCCTTCTACAAGACCAGAAACATTTGCATTTTCTAATGCTTCTAATGTTTCATCTGTAAGATTTTTATCTGCCATTAATTTTGCTTCAGCAACTTTTTCAGCTGCAATTTCTGCTGCTTTCTCTGCCTTTTCTTCTCCTTCTGCTGCTGCTAATGTAATTGTATCTATAATTTCATCTACAAAATAAAATGGGCTGTCAGGAGTTATACCTGCTTCTTCAATTATTATTTCTTCCTCAACAAGTGCTTCTTCAAGAAATTCTTCAGGAATATCTTCAAAATCTTCATATGTTTCTGTAATCTCTCCACCTTCTACTTCAAACCCAGGATCTTGAGCAGAAGCTACAAATGCATTTATTGCCATAATCAATGTTATTGTTAAAGCCATTATTAACATAATATTTACTAATTTTTTATTCATATTATCACCTATTTTATTATTTTATTATTCTTTATCATCTTTATATTTATTAATTGTGTGATATAGAACCCCAACACAATCATGTGCTAATGGTTTTTGATACCATTTACAATCTAATTTTTCACATTTATGATTAACAATATGTTCATCTTCTTCACAATTTAATATTTCACATTTATGGTTGACAGCAGATTCGTATTCTGAACATTTTAGTTTTACACAACTATGGTTAATAGTTGCTTCATCTTCTTTACAATCAAGAGAAATACATTGATGATTTTCAACAATTTCAGCTTCTGTGCAGTTTAGTGCAATGCACTTATTTTTTTGACATGATTCTTTATCATTACAAACTGAATTATCACAACATTCATGTTTTTTACACTTATTCTTTGAAATGTATTCACATTCTCTACAATCTAATTCCTGACAAATTCCTTGTTCACAATATTCATTTTTCATACAATCTCCTGAATAACGGCATGTAGGCATTTCTTTACATTCAGCTTTTCTGTAAAAATTACCTCTTTCACAATCATAAAACATAGAAAATCTGTTTACTGAAGAAGTTGAATTCCAAAATAAACTATATTTATTTCCTCTTTTTAATTTTTTTTGACTCATTACTATTTCTTTGAACTCTTTTCTATGTTTTATAGGTGATTTAGAATAGCTTGTACCATTTTCTAAGTCAACTCTATATTCTAATCCATAGGGACTACCAAATCTTAATACTTTTTTATCAATTAATGGAATGTTTTCAATAAAGAATTTTGCATAGAATGTATTATTACGCATATAACATGATTCAATTGTTGTGTTTAATATGTTGCAGGCAAACACAAATGCAGGACATGTTATTGTATATCTTCTTTTTCCTAATTTGAGATAATATTTTGTAGTTGTTCCCTGTACAAATATACCTTCTTTAGATTCAAACTTATATCTTTTTACCATAACTGGACCAATTGGTTTTTCATAACCTATCCATTTTCCATCAACTGGGAAATAAGGATCACTGCTTTCCTTTACTTGAGCAAGCAAATCACTTTTTTTTGTTGAATCTCTTATATTAATGGAACCATCTGTATTACACTTTATTTTAATTGCAGATACAGTTTGAGTTAATAATATGATTGAGAATAACAAGAAACATAATAATACTAATAATCTACTACTTTTTTTCATAATATATTAATTATTTATTTATCAATATATAAAATTTTTCTAATTTTCTACTATTTGGGACTACAAAGTAATAAAATATGTATTTTAAAGCAAATTAATTTCTAACTAAGCATAATCTTTATATATGCCTTCATTTTTAATCTGTTCTTATGACATGGTATAATGAACTTAAATTTACAAAAAATCCATTAGACATTAGGCCTAATCCTAATTTAATTGGACTAAAAGAGCAAGAGAAAGAAATAGTTAATCATATTCTTAAAGAAGATATTTGCTTTGTTAATGGTTTAACTGGTTCTGGGAAATCATCTATGTTATTAAGAATTCAACGTATATTAAAGAATCATGAATTTATTTTTCTTGATGCACATGATTTACCAACTAAGTTTAGTTTAGAAAAAGAACTTAAGAAAAAAAGGAATTTCTTTGATAAAATTACATTTAGAGAATTTCCAAAAGAAAAACCTGTATTGATAATTGATGAATTCCAGGCAACAGATCCCAGATTAATCTTAAATGCAAGAAGTAAATGGGAAAATCCTGATAAAAGATTTATTAAAAGTATTATCATTGCTCAAATTTCTAAACATTTAGACAATTGTTCAAAATCTTTCAAAGAAAGAGTTGGTAGTAAGGTTGTAGCTATAAGACCCTTAAGGCATGATGAGTTAAAAGAAATGCTAAAAAGAAGATTGTTTAACAGAAAAATTAAAACTAATTTTGTTGATAAATTTAATGAAGGTGCTTTGGATTTGATTGTAAAGAGCGCAGGTAAAAATCCTAGAAAAGTTTTAGAATATGCAGAAATGATTTTTGATTACCATCATAAAAGATTTGATGATATTAATCCAATTAAAGGAAAAAATTATGAAATCTCACATCATGTTGTTAGACAAATCTTAGAAGAGAATAATGTCTATGTTGAAGCTGCTAAAAAATCAAAAGTTGCAAAGGCTGCTAAAGAAAAGGTTGAAGAAGCAGTTTCAAAAACAAAAAAAGCTTTACCTGATGGGGTTGAGAATGAAGTATTGGAATTTGTTAATGCTGAACCAAGAACAATTAAAGATGTTGCAAAATACTTTAAAATTTCAAATGGTAAAGCTAAAAAAATCATTGATCATCTTAAAAAAGTAAATCATCTTGTACCTAAAGGTAAAAAGGGTAGAATGCGTCTATGGGAAGTAGGAGCAGAAACTAAGAGATTAATGGTTGAGAGTTAATTTTTAACAGAATTTATATATGATGGATTTTTCCAAATTCTTATTGATTTAATATAGGTGATATAAATGGATGTAACAGATAATAATTTTAATGAAGATGTAATTGAGAAATCTAAAGAGCTGCCAGTTGTTGTAGATTTTTGGGCAGAATGGTGTCATCCTTGTAAAATGTTAGGACCAGTTCTAGAAAAATTAGAAAGTGAGTATGATGGTGATTTTATTTTAGTTAAGATAAATGTTGAACAAGCACCTGAATCATCAGGAAAATATAGTGTAACAAGTATACCAGCTGTAAAAATGTTTAAGAATGGCGAAATAATAGATGAGTTTACAGGATCCTTGCCAGAAGCAAGTGTTAAAGCATGGTTAGATAAGAATATTTAATTTTTATTTTCTTTTTTATTGTTAAATTAAGCCTAATATTGCATCTTTTAAGTTGATTATACCTTAATTTAGGGTATAGTCAACTTAAGTGTCTTGCCAGTCAATTTCATCCCACCAAACATATTGCTTCGCTTGTTTATGGTGGGCGACAAGTAATCTTACGAGTCAAAATGTGAAATTGACAGAAATCAGGCAAAGACACAAGAGTTGACTATACATTAATTTAGATAATTTTTTAAATTAGGTGTTATTTCTTGCTATTATATGAACTATCATTTAATATTGGCATTAACAGCAGATGTTCTGCTTGGGCTTGCTCTGATTAATAATAATTTACGTACTCGTGCTTTACTAATTGTGCCAGTTCTTATTCTATTTCACGCTTCAATTATTGTTTTTGGTCTAGAATATGAAAGTATGAACAAAGAACAATGGAAAGTCAAAGAAGAAAAAATAATTAAAGAGACTATTGCTAAGTTTAAAAAGCAAAACTGATTAACTGTTTTTAACTGATATTTTAATTATATTTTTCTATCTCTGTAACAAACCTTTATAAATGGTTTCACTTTTAAATACAATAGAAAGATTTATATTAAAATAATTAAAGTATTACTTAAAATGGAAGAGCAAACTAAGAATTGGTTAATTGTTGGGATTTCACTATTTGCTATAATTGGATTTTTCTTCTTAGCTCAAAATATTCCTACAGATACTCTTGAAAAATTAGGTGGTTCATTATCCTTACCTGTATTTACATTTATTATTGCGTTAGTTGATGGGTTTAATCCATGTACATTATTTATTTTAACAATGTTATTGGGTTTGATGATCTCTGTTTCACATTCAAGAAAAAAAATATTTACAGTGGGTTTTACATTTGCAATTGTTGTAATGATTTTCTACTTTTTATTTATGTTAGCTTGGCTAAATATTTTCAAATTTATTGGGTTTATTAATCCATTAAGATATGCAATTGCAGCTTTAGCAATTGGTGCAGGTCTGATTAATTGCAAGGAATTATTTTTATTTAGAAAAGGTTTTACATTAATGATTGCAGAGAAACATAAAGCACCATTAATTAGAAAAATACAAGCAATGAAAGATATTATTATGAGGGGTTCAATGCCAGCTATTATTTTAGCTTCAATTGTTCTAGCTGTATTTTCTTCATTAGTTGAATTACCATGTACAGCAGGATTTCCAATTATTTATGCTGGTATATTAGCTGCTAAAGGTTTTGGTAGTGGTTTTATGCATATTTTATTTTTACTTTTCTATACTTTTGTTTACATACTACCATTAACAACTGTGATTATTTTGTTTGGGTTTACTTTTAAAGGCAGACAAATCAGTAAACATCAAATGCAGATTATTAAATATGTTGGTGGGTTTATTATGATTTTATTAGGGATAGTATTATTCGTGAATCCAGGGCTGTTAGTAGCAGGATGAAAATAGTTATGGGTTCTGGGTAGTGAGTCATGAGTTCGTTCTGGGAAGATTAGTAATGAGTTTTGGTTATGAGGAAATTAGTTTTGAGAAAATGTAACGATACTAATAACTACTTACTAAGAACCAACTCATAACTCCTAACTCATTACTCACAACTACTTTATTTTATTTCAATTCTTAACTGTGGATATTGTTTAATACATGCTTCTTTAATATCTTCTAGAAAACTAAGAGAAGGAGGATTAATACTTTGCAGGTTTTTACTAGCTAATTCTGCCATATTATCAAATTTCTGAAAAACCCATCTTGCATTTAATTGATTAACAATATTTGCAATCTCTAATATATCTTCTTTTCTATACAATAAACTTGGGATAATTGTTGTTCTTATTTCAATCTCTAATTTGTCTTTATTTTCTATTAATAACTCTATTGTTGCTTTTAAGTTTTGTATGACTTGGTTTGTAGTAATGAAAAAGGTTCTAGACTTTGTTAAGCGTTCGAATAATTCTTCATTAAATGGTGTTTTGATATCTAATGCAATAAAATCTAATAAATTTTCTTTTAACAAACTATGTAAGACTTCTGGTTTAGAACCATTTGTTTCTATGCCAATCTTAATTTTCTTTTCTCTACATTGTTTTGCTAGTTCAATTAATTGTGGTCGTTGTAAACAAGGCTCTCCTCCTGTAAAAATAACTGCTTCTGCAAAGCCACTATTAAGATCAATTTCTTTTTTTACATCTCTTAAATCAATTAAGAATTCTTCTCTTGTTTCTAATAAATGTGGAGTGTTACAAAATGGACATTTAAAATCACACCCAGCAAAGAAAATTTTTAAACAGACATTTTTTGTCCAGTCAACATTGACTGGTTCTATAGCTTTAATATATGCCTGCATGTTAGTTACCCCTATGGATTAAGTAAATCTCTTTATAATTATATCTTTATTCTTCTTCTTGATTCTCATCATCTTCTTCATCAAAAAAATTGTTTAATTTAGTATTTTTTCTCCCTGTTTCATATTTTATAATATTAAACACCTCTTTTATTTCTTTTTTTTTAATGTAATATAAATGTTTTGACTAACAAAGGAAAGTGAGGGTCAGAGAGCATTGCTGCCTATCTAACCTCAATTCTCCTCTTTTTGATTATGATTTGTTGATGTGAGGTTTATGCAAAATAAGATGCTGATTATGGTGGCAGACGGTTTTCGCGATGCTCAAACCTATCAACCACCCCGGAAGGGATATCCCACAGTCGATCTGCACCATCATCATCTTATTTTGTAATAATTAATCTTAATATGATTAGTTAAATTTGCCAGTGCTGCCAAAAGCTCCATCGCCTCTGTCAGTCTCATCAAGTTCTTCAACTTCTTCAAAATCAATAACTTCAAATTTTTTGAAAACTGCCTGAGCAATTCTTTCTCCTCTTTTGACTTCATATGCCTCTTTGCTATGATTAACAAGCAATGCATGTACAATTCCCCTATAACCATGATCTATTGTTCCTGGGCTGTTAATCATTGAAATTCCATGCTTTAATGCTAATCCTGATCTTGGTCTTACTTGCATTTCATAACCAAATGGAATTGCTACTCTTATCCCTGTACTGATGCCTTTAATTTCTCCAGGTTGAATAATAATAGTTTCTGTTGAATATAAGTCCATACCTGCATCTCCATGACATTTGTATGATGGGGTTGGTAAGTCTTTGTCAACCTTATTAATTTTAATTTTTAAGTTTTCCATAGCTCTCACTCATTATTTATTCTAATTATTCATCACTAAGATTTAAGATGACTGTATTATAATTTCTATTAATCTTTGTATTCTTTTTTCTATTGATTTCAAAACACTTTCATCTATATAAATTATGTTAATTTGTAAAATATAGTTTAGAAGTTAGATGTGAGGGAAGAGTGGTGAAAGAAGGTAAACTATTTAAACCATAAACCATTTCTTTCTAATATGGTTACTGTATTTATGCTTATTCATGTTAAGCCAAATAAACTTAAGATAGTTAGCAATACTTTATCTAAATTAGAGGATGTAAAGGAAATACATGAAATCTATGGTAGGTTTGATATTGTTGCTAAAGTAGAAGTAGCTAGTAATGAAGAATTACAAAGTTTCTTTCAAAATAAGATTAGCATAATAGAAGGTATTAGAACAACTGAAACATTAATTGCTTTAGATAATGATAATCTTAATAAAACAAATAATGTTGATGTTAATGAACTATTAGAAGAATCTAATGATACAGATAATGATGAATCTGAAGATGATCATTCAGATGATGTTGGATATGAAGTATAAGTGGTATAAATGAAAGACTGGGATTCTTTGTACAAGAAGAAAGGGATTATTCAAAAAGATATTTCTAAATATGTTAAAGATGCTGTTGAATTCTTTAGGCAAAATAATGTTAAACATGTTCTTGATCTTGGTTGTGGAACAGGTAGGCATATTGTTTATATGTTAAAAGATGGTTTTAATGTTAGGGGCTGTGATGTTTCAGATAATGCATTGAAAATTATGAAGGAAATTCTTCCAGAAATTGAAGTAAAAAAATGTGATATGACATCATTGAAGTATAATGATAATAGTTTTGATGCTGTTTTTTGTCATCATGTAATTCAACATGGAAAAATGGAAGATATAAAAAAAGCAGCTTCTGAAATATCTAGAGTAACTAAAAAAAAAGGGTATCTTTATTTAGTTGTTGTATCAATTAATCATCCTAAATTGTTAACTGGAGAAGAAATTGAGAAAGGTACATACATTAATACTGATTCTGAAGATGGACATATGCCTCATCACTTTTTTACAGAGCAAGAATTAAAAACTCTTTTCTCAGATTTTGAAATCCTTCATCTCGAAGAACTAAATCAAATTAGTGAAATTGATTATGGGAAAAAAAGCTATTTTTATGAGATGTATGCTAAGAAAAAATAATATTTAGTTTTTAACAGGTTCTTTTTGTTGTGATTTTTTAATTTATATTGTTCCTTTCTTTTTAATATGTTGATTAATGATTTCAGATATATGGTAGATAATTAATTTTTTATTTTCTTTTAACAGGCCGGCAGGCTATTTTTGTTGTGATTATTTTCTTATTAATATGTTGATTTTAAATCCAACAACAACAAGGGCACGGACGGACATTTTCTTTGAGAAAATATCCTACTCGCCTAACGGCTCGCCCGGCCAATGTTGTTGGATTTAAAAATATGTTTGGTTAATTTGTTTTTTCTATTAACATAATAAAATAAGAATTACCTTCGCCTTCTTTCTTTGCCAACTAGTTTTTCTAGTGCATCTATTTTTTTTAATAGTTCATATTTTTCATTAGAGAAATCTTTTAGCTTTTTCTCATGTTTTTCTAATGTAAAATCTTTTTCTTTGATATTTGAAGCAATCTTATTGAACTTGTCCATTTCTGATTTAACTTGTTCAATTTTTCCAGTAATTGCTTGCAATGATTGTTTTAAATCATTATAACTTTTAACATCAGTTTTAATACGTTCAACATTTGCTTGCAATTCAGTTTTAAAATCTCTTGTTAATTCACTTACTAATTGTTGCTTTATTTGAGTTTTTAATAATTTAAGATCATCTAATTCTGAATGAATTTGTGTTTTAACATCTTTGATGCCTTCTAACTCATTCTTTAATTGACTAATATGTTCAGAACTATCATTATGAAAATTATTAAGATTAGTTTTAATATTTGAAACCTCAGAATGCATTGTTTGAATTATTTCATTTTGTTTGTTAAGATTTTCATTATGAGAACTAAGTTTATCATGAATCTCTTTAATTTTTTCCTCTGATTCCATTAACCCTTTTATTTTGTTTAACATGGTAAATGGGATAATTAGGTTGTTTATATTGTTTTGGGTGTGATTATCTAGTAAAATATATATATCTTAAACATAATTTAAGCTATTATTAAATAAAAGAGGTTTAAATGGCAAAACATAAGCATTCTATGTACATGGTATTAATTATAACACTAGTTATTTTATTCGGTTTAATGGTTGTATTGGATGGGTGTAATACTATAGTTTTAGAAGGAATGGAAGAAGACTTGGAAGAAGGTGAGGAAGTAACTGTTGAAGATACTGAGGAAATAAAAGCAGGAGATTTAGTAGGTCAAGCAAGTCGCTGGAATAAACAAGTTAAAATTAGAGAGAAGATAGTCCGAGTGAATAGTGTAACAAACAATGCAAAAAGAGTTTATACAGAAAAGCAAGATCACAGAATTGATAAAAAACCAGGCATTCTTAAATTTCCACCTATTAAATCAATTAATATAATGCCTATTGTTATTGAAGGGAAACCCATAGAAATTTTGGTTGGGAAATTAGGCTATTGCTTAAAAGTGAATGGTGTATGTTCTAGCACTACCATTTATCCTATTTCTGGAGCAGATGTAAGTGTTCTTCTTGCAGGAAATGAAGAAATAAAACAGTGTGTTACAAATCAATTTGGGAAGTGTATAGTTTATGTTGAACAGGGAGAAATGTATAAAATTGTGGTAAATAAAGAAGGTTATGAAGAAGGTATGGTCATAAAATCTTTCCCTATTTCAACACATCCTGATAAACAGAAGTTGAATGTTTTAGTGGAAATTGAAATGACTTTTTGGAAAAAAATTCCTAAAACCC
Source organism: Candidatus Woesearchaeota archaeon (assembly GCA_018657385.1). Classification (GTDB taxonomy): domain Archaea; phylum Nanobdellota; class Nanobdellia; order Woesearchaeales; family DSVV01; genus JABHXF01. The sequence goes on from JABHXF010000008.1 coordinate 19,949, forward strand.
AAGTTGTTATAACATCCAATAATCAAGATACTATATTTAAAGATAAATCTGCAAATTATATTGCTTATCAAATACCTGATACTAATTTTAGAGTTGTTTGTCAACAACCTTGTCCAATTCCCGAAAATATACTCAGGAAAAAAACAGCTGGAGCATATTTTGCAATTAACGAATTATTAAAATTAACTCAGTTAGATGTACGTGAAGAATTAAAGCCAGTAGATATTCATTTAACCAGTGATATTGAATGTGGAGATTACCAAGAAAAACTTATGACTGATGGATATGTTAACAATCGCTTTGGGATTAGACCTCTGGATCTTGGTGGTTCATATATGTGCTTATGGGATTGGGAAAATGAAAATCAACAAATGCATTTGAACCCATATTATGCTTCTCAAATGGGACAAGATGCAGAAGAAAATGCTTTGAGATTAGAAGCACAACTTATAATAGTGCATGAATATACTCATGTGTTATTAAGTGATTTTTGTTTTTATACTGAAGCTTTTGCAAAAGCATTTTCTTTTTATGTTTCCGGCTATTGGGATGGTAACGGTTATTTGTCTTCTAACTTTCCCAAAATTATAAACACTTGCGATCCTAATTTAAATTCTGGATACACAACAAATATTTATAATCAGTGTACTCAATGTGGGTTTTCATATGAAGATGTAAGTAGTTTTATTCATAAAATGCGGGAAATTTATCTTAATGGAAAAGGTGAGGGGTTAGTAGGCAAATTAACCATAAATCAAATGATGGGAATCTTTGAAGAGATTACAGGTGATTGTAATATCTCTTGGATACAAGAAGTAATGTCTGGATGTTAGTTCTTTTTTTTAAAACGTCCCTATGAAATTTTACTTTTTCTATTAAAAAAAATAAAAAACAGATTTATTATTTTTTGTATATCTCAAAATTACATAACTTCTTGGGAACGCATTAAACTATAAGAATGAAGCGGGGAGAGGGACTCGAACCCTCGATCATCGGGATCTGCGAAATCATTGCCGAAGCTTTAATCTCGATTGCAGCCGATTGCCTTAGCCACTTGGCCACCCCCGCGTTCTAGACAAAGCAATTATTGTTGATTTATATAGTTTTTTATTAATTTTAACATATATTTTACCATAACCTTTATATATTCCTATAATTAATAGATATATATAAAAGAGGTTATGATGAATCATTTAAAGAAATATTGGAAAGAATATTTTGTTGCTCTACTTCTAGTAGGATTAGCTGGATTGTTTACAAAAGTAGATATGTTTAATTTTCTGAGAAATGTAACAGGAAATGCAATTGGTTTTTCTGCTGCAACCTCTGTTATGAGTACAACTTACCTTGCTTTAATTGTTCTTGGTCCTTTATTGTTAGTAGGAATGGCAAGTCATACATATTACCAACATAGAGTAGAAGAACATGATGCTAAAGATTTTCATAAAGTTAAACATGCAAGCAGAGATCATGAGTTACATCATTTTCCACATAATACACTTATAGATTTTGATAAACATAAGCCTGGAAAAAGAAAATTAGGCAAGAAAGATGAATTTAAACCACGCTTTAGTTCAGAACCAAAAACAAATGCCAATCCTTATACTGGCTCTGCTTTATTATCATATCCTAATCAAATGGATCATCATGTGTTAAAACAACACATTAAAAATAAACTTGTACAAGGTCATACTTATACTGAAATTGTTGAAGCATTGGAAGATTACAATTGGGATCAAGAAAAAGTAAATAAAGCTTATAATGAAATTAAGCTACATCAAAACGAAGCTGAAATTATGCTTGGAAGCTTTGTAACAAGGGCTTTAATTGCAGGAAATTGTGTGAATTCTATTAGGCAAGCTTTAGTAGACAAAGGTTGGCAAACAAGAACAGTAGATAAAGTAATTAATAATGTGATGGAATAAAATGGAAAAGTTATTAGTTAACACAGATGGGAAAAAGTTTTTCTTCAAAGGCAAAGATGTACATACTAAATATGGATATGTTAAAGCAGCAGATATAAAAAAAACAAAAATTGGTGGGAAAGTTAAAACACATCTTGGAAAAGAATTTACTGTCTTGCCTATAATGTTTATTGATAAATTAGCAAAGATTAAAAGAGCACCACAAATTATTCCATTGAAAGATGTTGGATTGATAATTGCAGAAACAGGTCTTGAACCAAATTGGAAAATAGTTGATGCAGGAGCAGGAAGTGGAGCATTATGTTGTCATCTTGCAAACTTAGTTCCAAAAGGTAAAGTATATACTTATGATGTTAGAGATGATCATTTAGCTGTTGCACAAGAAAATATTAAATTCTTTGGCTTCAAAAATATAATTGCTAAAAAATTAAGTGTTTATGATAAAATCCCTCATAAAAATATGGATTTAATTACTTTGGATGTTCCAGAACCATGGATGGCCTTAGAACATGCATTTAAAGCACTAAAACCAGGTGGGTTTGTAGTTAGCTATTCTCCTTGTATGCCTCAGGTGAGTGATTTTGTTGAGGCTGTAAGAAAAATTGATGGATTAAGTTATATTAAGACTGTTGAATTAATTCATAGGGAATGGGAATGTATTGGCAGAAAACAAAGACCTAAGACTCAACAGCTAGGGCATAGTGGATTTATTAGTTTTGTAAGGAAAGTGTAATCATTTTTTGGCTTGTTTCCATAAGAAATTAACTTCTTTTCTTATTTCTTTTAGCAGCAATAATAACAACTATTACCATGAATACTACAAAGCCTATTAGAACAAATAAATCAACTAATTGATAATCTAACATTATATTGTGATAAATAATCTTTCTGATCATTCTTTCTCCTACAACCATTGGATTTAGTTTAGCAAAGAAAGCTGCAAGCTTTGGCATTACTTCTGGTGGGAATATTACATCAGAAAATAAAAATAATGCTAAAGAAGTAAATGTACTAATCAAAATAGATGCTTGTTGTTTTGAAATAAAATATGCAAATGCCATTCCTAATAATACAAATATTGAAGTGATAAGAAGAATTACAACTGCTAAAGCAGGCATTACTGGCAAGAATTGGATACCAAACTTAAATCTAGCCATTATTAATAAAATAATTATTTGAAACATTACAACAATCATATTTGTAATGAACATTCCTAACACAAATAAAGAACCTCTTGTTGGTACAAGGAAATTTCTAAAATAACTTTGTGAATTAACTTCATTTAACACATTGATATTAGATAACAAAATACTAATAAACATAATAATAAATACTAAAATAATTGGGAATACTAATGTTACCTTAGTCATGTCTTGAAGTATGCCTTCAAACTTTGATGAAATTGGTTTTACTAATGATTCTGCTTGTGATTGGTCTAAACCTGAAAATTTGTCAATGTTTTCATCCAATTTTCCTTTAATTACATTAAGTTCAATAAGTGCATTATTTAAAATTAGAATATTCTTGTCAATCTTGGAATTAGCATCATCAACAAATTCTTTAATAGTTGCAATCATATCTACTGTTGAATCTATTCTTTCTCCTATTTCTTTATTGGTTTCTTGAACTGATTTATCATACTCTTCAATATTTGTTTTTAATTCAGTTAATTCTTGTTGTAATACATCTAACTCACTAACAGTACTTTCAATATTATTAAAATCAATTAATCCTGCTAAAAAAGGTGTTGCTTCAATCTTTGATTTGATAATAGGATTAAGTAATGTTGAATAAATATCATTCTTTACTTTGATTATTTGATGGTTTAATAGATTAATTGAAAATATGATCTTTCCTTTATTATTATCTAATGTTTTAGCAGTGGAGTTAATATCTGCTTGATTATCATAATATGCTTTTTGTAATAATAGTGCATCTTCATATAATGGATCAACTTGTTGTTTAATTTCATCTAATACAAGTTTTGTTTCTGCTAAATCATTTCTTATATTAATAATATCTTCTATAAACTGGTCAATGCTAAGCTTTGCATCTTGCATGAAAGTAACAGCACTTTCAATATCATTTAAGATATTAGTTGCTGCTTCTAAAGTTATTTGTTCAGAAGTAATTGCTATTTTATCTTTAATGTAATCACTTAGGTAAGATGCTAAGTTATAACGAGAATTATCATAATAAAAAGTAATTTTACCTGTTACTTTTTTGTTCGTGGCAATAAAATCATCTGAAAATAAAGCACATACCTGTATCTTATCTAGCTTTAAATCAAACATACACATATTAAAATTATTATATTCATGAATTGCAACCTCACGAGATGCAAGACTATCAATAATACTATTAATTGAACCCATGTCTTGTGTAACAACACCTATGTTTATATCATGGACTTCATCTCCACCAAAAGCAAATCCTATTAATAAGATTAATACTAAAGGACCAAAAACTAATAATAATAATGAGCTAGGACTTCTCAAAACTATCTTGATGTTTTTGAACATGATGTTTAGTAATACGAAAAGGTTTTTGAACATTGTTTTTCTCTGTTTTATGTTTTAATTATTTTTACTTTATTTTTGTAAGCTTTCCTTTAGCCAAACCTTGTTTTACAGCCATCTCAAACATATAATTTAAGTTTTTAGCTTTAGGATATCTTTTTTTCAAAGTTTGCATTGTATAAATTTGAACATCTCCTTTGTTTAATATTCCAATTTTATTACATTTTTCTTGAATAAAATCTAATAAATGACTAGAGACAATAATGGTTGTACCATCTTTATTGATTTTATCTATTAAATCCCAAATACTTTTTCTAATAATTGGATCTAGACCAGTAGTTGGTTCATCTAGAATAAGGATTTCAGGTTCATGAACAAGTGAAATTGCAAAATCTAATCTTCTTTTCATTCCACCAGAAATTCTACCTGCTAATTTCTTTTTATGATTAGTAAGATCAACCAAATCCAATAATTTAGATATAGTCTGTTTAAGTTTTCTTCTTTTAATCTTATAGAGTCTTCCATAATAAAAAAGATTTTCTTCAATACTTAGTTCAGGATAAAAACTATTATCTTGTGTGCAAAATCCAACAACATCTCTTATTAAACTAGTTTTTTTTGTTATATCTTTGTCTTTGAATATTATACTGCCAGAATCTATTTTATAGAATCCTATTAATACCCTTAGCAAAGTTGTTTTACCTTCACCACTTTTTCCAATTAGACCTATTAAATCACCTTGATTTATAGAAAGATTTAGATTATCAAGTATTTTATGTGTCTTAAAGGCTTTGTCAATGTTAACAAATTCAATTAATTTTGGCATTGTAATTTCTATATATCTAATTAGTTATAAATATTTTGGCTTTAAATCAGAATTTTGTATTGTTACCTAAAATCATCATAGCTAGGTGCCATGCTGACGAAGGAAGCAATTATCATTACTATAAACACAATCATGAATGAAAATCCCCAACTTAATCCAATTGAACCTGAATAAGTAAATATAGCACTAATTAGAAAACCCATTAATCCCATTAATAATATTGATTGTGGTAATGGTGCGTATTTAGTCATAATTGATTTTCTGGGTGTTTTGGTTTATATATTTTTTGTTTCTAGAAGGGAATGAGCTTAAGTTATTGAATATGACTTCATTTTTTTTCTTTAACAGGCCGTCAGGCTCTTTTTGTTGTGATTTCTTTTTATTAATATTATGTCGAAAATAACAACAACAGTGGCACAGACGGTCTTTCTTTCAGAAAGCCCTACTCGCCTAACGGCTTGCCTGGCCATTGTTGTTATTTTCTCGCACGGCCAATGTTGTTGGATTTAAAATTATTTACAAAAAATTTATTAGAAATATGGGCCTAGTTAAAAAAAGAAAGAAATCTAAATAATTATCCAAATTTAACAAACTTTATCTTTTCTTTAAAAACCACAACATATATATATGAATTTCTCTAAAATTTGATTATTAATTAAAAAAGGTGATAATATGGCTAAAAAAAGAAAATCTATGAATAAAGATTATTCTATGTATTTGTTAGCAATAGTTGGTATTGTAGCTGTTGTTGGTGTTGTATTTATGATGACAAATAGTGGGACAACTACTGTTTCTGAAGCAGGAGATGATTTAGTTGTTTCTGAAGATGTTGAGGATGGAGATTTAACTGGAGAGGCTTATTCTAGAAAATATAGTCGAATAAAACCTCTTGTAAAAATGAACACATATGCTTTAAAGATTAGTAAAGGTTTTACAACAGATTCTTATTGTACATTTGATGCTCCAGATAATTGTTTATTTGATCCAAATAAGGTTCCAAATGATTTTGCAGGTTGTGTTGAAGTTACACCAGGAAAATGCAAGAGCTATTGTGGTAATGATATCTATGACTCTTTTGTTTGTGGTTCAAATGCTCATCTTTTTGCCAAGAAACAGGGTTTAGATAAAAATTGTTATTTTGATGCACCAGATGGTTGCTTATATGACTCTGATGATGGAATGCCAAGTAGTTTTGCTTGGTGCTTAGAAACATCAGCAACAAAATGCAAAGCATATTGTAAATCATTTCTTGGTAAGGAATTCCCTTGCTATGAATGATTTTTTTTCTTTTTTATTTTAACAGGCCGTCAGGCTCTTTTTGTTCAGATTTTTTAATTAATAAAAAAGAAAAAATTCATGAGAAACATTGGCTTCGCCCTAGTTAAAAAAAGAAAGAAATCTAAATAATTATCCAAATTTAATGAACTTTAATTTCTTAACATCTTTCTGTGCCTTCTTTAAGTCTTTTGTAAATGTTGTTAAGAATAATTCCATTTTTTCACAAGCAATCTGTTTTATTTCACCTGAACTCATCTTTCCAGACTTATAGGCTTTATAGATCTTCTCTAATTCTTTATCATCTTCTACTAAATGTGTTTTTAATAATTCAAATACCATACATTTCTCAACTTCTGCTCCTAGTTTTCTATGAAGCTCTAATGTTTCTCTTCCACCTGTTACTGCCCGCATAATCTTTTTCTTTACACTTGAAAAATCTTCAGGTAATTCTACACAACTCTGTGGATGAGATTTTGACATCTTCATTTTTCCTGATAAACTTGGAGTAAATTTATGATAAATACCAGCTGGCAGGAAGAATTTCTCTGCCTTAGTTCTTCTTACAATATCTCTAGTTAATCTTAAATGAGGATCTTGATCAATACCTACAGGAACAATGCCTGGCATTCTTTCCTTAAGTTGTGGATATAGTATGTCTCCTGCCTGAGTTAAGGCTGCAAATATTCTTGATGGATCAGCTACACCATAAATTGCCCTGAACTCGTTCAATGTTATTTTTTTAGCATATTTATATGCAAGATGCATCACATCTTTATTTTCAGATTGAAAGTAAAATGTTGTTTTTTTAGGATCTAATCCTAAAGCAATCCAAGCTGGAATATGGAACTCCATTGCTCGCTTTTGAGCTTCTTCTAATGTAATTCCTCTTGTAGCAGCTGCTTCTAAATCTGCTACCAATACATATGTTTTGGCACCATGCTCTTGAAAATATTTGACTTGTTCAATTACCATTTTATTTCCAAAATGTATTTTATCAGCAGATGGCATAATACCAGTAAGAACATAAAATGGCTTTTTATCTTTAATACATTTAGCAATAATATCTAAATCACGGCCAGCAAAAACAGTATGCCTTCTCATAAGCCTACTTGGATTTGGGAATAGTTTTGTATTGAATTTTTCTAATCCGAAATCTTTTACTATTTTAACATAATCCTCTACTAATTCTGATCCCCATGGGTCTATTATTTTTTGCATGATATTTAGTCTTTTTATTCTGGTATTTAAAAGTTTTGATGTTTTTCATAGGAAACATCATAAAACAAAAGAAAAAGAATAAAAACAAAAATTTACTCAACAATCACTGTTCCAAGCATATATGGATGTGGTTTGCAGTAATAACTGAATGTTCCTGGTTTGTCAAATGTGAAGCTGAACTTTTCATCTTTGCCTAATAAAGGAGAGTCAAATGCTTCTTCATCAGATGTTGCTGTATGTTTTGCGCTATCTTTGTTAATCCAGGTTACAACTGTTCCTACAGGTATAGTTATTGTTTCAGGGTTAAATGCAAATCCTTTGATATTAACAATTACTGTTCCTTCAGTTGGTACAGGTCCTACTGCTTGTTCTACTTCAACTACTGATTCTTGAACTTCTACATTATCTGCTTCAGTATCAACAACATCTATAGGTTGTTCAACCTCTACATCATCTTGTTGAGGGGTTTCTTGTGCACAACCATATGCTAATAATAACAATATGGTCATAATCACTAAAATATATTTTTTCATAATATCACCAAAGCTAAGAAATGATTTGTCCTTTATATTTGTTTTTATAAATTAGTTATATTTGATAACAAAATTTATGATTTAAATGGTTATTTTCATGTTATTACATAGAATTCAATATCTTCTTCAGCTTGATTACCATAATCATCAACACATCTAACTTTAAAGCTATTCAAGTTTTCTTGTAACTCAGAAAGCTGTGTAGTAAACCATATTCCATCATCAAGATCTTCCCTAATCAAATTAATATAACTTAACCCAAAGTCTTGTTTATATCTGCATTTCACATTATTATTGGATGTTTTTATTTTTAATTTTGGATTTGTTATGGTTACTTCTCCATTTGGCTGTGTTTCAGTAATCTCAAAACCAGATGATTTCTTTATTGTATAAATAAAACTTTCTTGATTGATATTTTGTCCTGAAACTTCTTTATTAGCACATTTGAATGATATGTTATGTAAATAATTCTTTTCCATGCAATTTATTGTTTTGATTGTTTGGTTTAATTTAGCAAAGCAACTATATGTATCTTCATCACACTTCATATCTGTTTTTATTTTATTAACATTAATAAGGCTGCATGCGTGTGGTTTATCAAATATTGTTGTTAATGAAATATTTTTTTCAGTACTTGGAACTATAATCTTATTGTTTTCTAAATCAATTATATTAATCATTAATTCTATATTTTCATTGTTTGTTGTATCGCTATTACTAAATTCAATATCATAAATTTTTTCTATTTTACCTTTATTAAGATCAATTGTTTCAATACATTCGTAAACACCTAAATGTAATTGGTTTGTCTTACTACATTGATCAAGCTTATTTTGATAAGTTCCAAATGAATAACTGCAAGAATCTAAATTATCTTTAAATAAATGTAATTCAATAACAGAATTATTATTTTGACTGTTATCAATTGTAAATTTTAAATGCTTATTTTCAAATAATGATGTATAAATTATATTTGGATCAGTCACATTAAAGAACATTCCAGGTGTTAATTCTTCAACCCCATTGTGATTGTTTTCTTCAACATAAAAATGATATTCCTCTATTGAAAATGGTTTATCTTTGCATCTGATAAATATGGTTGTCTTATCACTTATTTTATCAGTTGTCTTATCATTTGTTGTGTTTAGTTTACTAGTACATTCATAACTACCTCCAAACTTAGAAGATAGTTGGTAATCTTGTTTACTACATGAAAAAGTATGTTCCATTTCTTCATAATCTTTATCTACAAAATCATATTTACATTCAGCTGGTTCATTTAGATAAATTGAAAAGTCTAGTTCATTAGCATCATTACTTATTATGCTATTGTTCTCTGGAATACTGCCAATTAATTTTGTTGCTGTATTATCTTGTTCAAGATTTTTTTCTTGTATGGAAAATTCAATAAATAAAGGATCTGTATTTTCATTGCCTGCTTCATCCATACATTTTAGATAAACAACATATGTGTTATTTTCAAATTTATTAAGAGAATATTCAACCATTGTTTTTACAAATGGTGTTTCTCCTTTAATTATCTTTAAGTATTTGTTTACTTTATCAACAATTGGATCAATTAAAGTTGCTATATCACTTCCTGTAAATGTGTTGTATAATGAAATATGGAATTTAAACTTTTCTTTGTAACTATTAACTATTTCTTCTGGTTCTTCAATGATCTCTGCAAATTCTTCAAAATTAGTCACATTAAACATATCTATAATGTTTTGTGGTATTGCAACTTTTGGTGGGACTTTTAAACTAAGATTATGTTCTATCTCAAAACTTTGCTGACCAAAATAAATTCCTGATAAATCATTAAAACCCTTGAATGGCATTAATGCAAGCTTGCATGTTACAGGTTCATCTGCTGTTATTCCTAATAAAAATTGTTTGTGAGGTAATAAGGCAGGTGTTATTTTATATCCTTTAATGTTTTTACTACCTGCAGTAAATACAATTGATTTAATTTCATGATTTTCTGTTACTGCATTATTGTTTAAACTAATCTCTGGTGGTTTTTTGTCGTCATGTTTTATTCTATTACATATTGGATCTCCATGACTATAATCAAAAATACATTGCTGACCAAGACTTTTGCATAAATATTCACTACATTCTCTAAAATCACTTCTTGTACAATAACTACAATCTTGTTTTAATCTAGGTGGTTGCCATGAACTGCATAAGCTTACATCCAATATTCTCATAATTGGTTTTTCTTTGAAGGGATTAATAAAATCAGTAACTGATATTGAACTCATTTCATTCAAATAGTTTAATCCTGAACTTAATAACTCAACATGGCTGTTATATAATTCAGAATATGTTGTTGATGTTATAGTTGCTCTTTTCTTTGTGTCATATTTTAAGTCAAGTGTTTCAGAAATTGTTTTTTCAGTAATATTTTTATTTATGTTGTATATGTTTTTATTTGGTTTGTATTTTAAATCAGTATTAATAAATCCATATCTTGTTAAAACTTGTTTAACATTTCTTCCATTGCCACAGTCTCCTTGTAAATAACAAAGTTTGGCAGTATCATCAACCCATTTTTCAGGGCATGAGAAACTACTTCCAACACATTCTTTTTGTTCATTAGCTTTAGTACATGTTGCTAATGCTGTTAATTCCCAAAATTTAAGCCCCGGGGCAACTTTTGGAACACATTTTTTTTCTGTTTTTAGATTTAGCCAAGAACAATCTCTTACTTCAACATCTTCGCAACATTCTTGATCATTACAATCAATACAATCTTGGAATCTATTTGACCTGCACTGTGCTTTTTTTATTGTGTCTCCAAATAAATCTATTTCAGATGTTTCAGTACAAATTTCTTCTCTGTAATCACGACATGGTTCTTTATACTCAACACCATCTATACAATAATGTAAATAATGCCTTGAACCAGATAATGCTTTATTTTCTTCTCCTAGTTTTTCATAACTACACCAAGATTCACCATTTGATCTGCTAAATGAAGAATATTTATTACCTGTTCTATCATATGTTTTTTTACAGTCTAATGTGGGGTTAAGTTTTAATATTGTATTATATTCAATTTTATTACATGTGCATTCTTCAGAATAAATCCCTTTTTTTTGTTCACAATTTTCTTTTAATGCATTCTGGTAACAAAAATTGTCTTCTGGATTATAACAACATCCATTATTATTTTCATTAACACCAAAAAAATTATAGTTTGGTTCAGAAATAGTATTTTTTGTTTTTAATGCAAACTGAAATACTAATTCATCTTTTTTTAGTCTATAAATTACATCTGGGTATGGTTTGAATTTTTGAATTAATATGTCAGCATGATCTTGCATAAATTCAGGAGCATTAAAATTTAGTTCTTGTAATTCATCATTTACTATGTTTACACTAGTTTTTAATAAAATTCCAAGAGGTAAATCAACTTTTGTTGTGAATGAAGTAACTTCTAATTTTAATTTGTTTTTTTCAAGATGTATTGGATATTTTAATGATAATACAACTTCATAATTTTTTATTTTTGTTTTTACTTCTGGTGTTTCAGTAGAAACAATAAAACCTTGATCTCTAAATATGTTTAAATCAACACATTCTATTATCTTTTTATTTATTTCTTCACTAATTTCAGCTTCAATATCTTGTCTGAATAATAATTTGTTTCTACATCCAATTTCTTGTTCATAAATACACATATAATTTATTTTTTCATTTTCTAAATATTGGAATTCATTTAAATTAAGAGAACCACCGTGTGTTGAGATATTGTGTATTGTAAAAGTTCCTATGTCTTGAAGGCATTTTTCAACATATGTTCTTACTGGCTTAACACTAGATGTTACCTCATATAATTTCTTATAATCTTGTCTTGGTTCTCCTATCTGTTTGATATATGAAGTAGTTGCAATAATAATTACAAGAACTAGACCTACAATTATGAATGCTGTGATTTGTGATTTTTTATTCATGTTGTACATGATTTCCCCTTTTTTAACTACTTTTATCTAATTCTATTTATCTCCCTAATTATAGTTTAATCTGTATTATGTATTATATATTTTTTGGTAAATCTATAGATAGATAAGATATTATTTAGTTTTTAATTTAAATACAGGTCTGGAAGTTGTGCCTGGTAAGAAAATAACAACAATGGCCAGGCGAGCCGATAGGCGAGTAGGATATTTGCTTGCAAATGTCCGTCTGTGCCATTATTGTTGTTATT
>JABHXF010000009.1 GCA_018657385.1 Candidatus Woesearchaeota archaeon
GAATTAAACAAACAAGTAAATTATTATTTTGAATTTAGTGAAGCTTCAAGTATAATTTATGATTATAAAGTTTGGATAACTACAAAGTACGCAGCTAAATCTGGCACACCATTAACACAAATTACAACACAAGCTGGAAAACCAGAAGATAGATTATCAATGAATGATCTTGGTATATATACTAAATGTTTAATCCCTGGTGATGGATTAAAAAGAAAAATTGGTTATAATCATGAACCTGTTAAATCTACACAAGTTGTTACCATTAAAAGAATTACTGCTAATGTTGTTCAAAAACAAGAATTTGCACATTTGACACCTAAATTAAAAATCATGAGTGGAACCCAAGTTATACAAAGACAATTTATTAAAGGACAATCAAATGTTAATTCAGGCAAAGCAAAAACAGTAGGAGTAACAATGACTGTGCTTAAAGATACAAATGCAAATGGTCAAGGAGATACTCCTATGTTATATGAAGGAAGACCACAACAATATAAATTCAAATATTTTGTTAAAGAAGTTCCACAAGGAAACTTTGTTCCTCAAATTGAAATTATTGAACCAGTAACAGAGTATGTAAATGATTTTGAAGATTTATGGATTGGTGCAAATATTCAAGATGAAAGAAATGTTATTACTAAAATGTTATTGAAAATTACTAATGTAAAGAAAAAAATGAGTTGTGAATCAACTTTTAGTGTTTCTAATCTTGACTTTACAGAAATTAAAAATGAATGTGGAGTTTATGAAGTTGAAAATATGTTAAAAGAACCTAATGCACCTAGTTTTGTAAGATTTAAAATAAATTTAGCTGAACAATCATCAGAATTATTTAATATTGGACAATCTGATTATTATTCAATACATATGGAAGTAAGTGATGAAGAAAAAATAGGTAAAGCAAATAAAGGTTTTAGATTATACTCAAAACCAACTGTTTATAGTTATACTGATACATCCTTATCATCACAAGGTCCTGAAGCATTAGCAACTGCCGCAGGAGGTAATATTATTTGTTTAGGATCAAATGCATGTTCAAGATGGGTAGGTCCTAAGACACCACAAGAAGTTATTTTGGATCCATCTGTGCCACAACAAGAAAAATTACAAAATGTAATACCTGGCCAGTATGGTGCTCAACATTTACCACAATCAAATACATATCAACAACAATATGATACCCAAGGACAACAATGGAGTTATAATCAAAATACAGATTATAGTGGTGATCCACAATGGAATGCTGGTTTAGATCAAGGATATGGTTATTCAGGAACAGGTTATGGTTCTGGTGGTTATGGTAATCAAGGTTTTAATTCTGGTAGTGGATTAAGTGGGTATAGTTAATTCTGTTTTTTAACTAGGGCGAAGCCAATGCAGCTCAGGAATTTTATTTTTAAATATAATTATTTTAAATCCAACAACAACATTGGCACGGACGGACATTTTCCTTAAGAAAATATCCTATTCGGCTTCGCCTCATCCGGCCATGTTGTTGGATTTAAAAATTAGAATTAAATAAACTAGAATTAAATTAAAGAAAATAGAAATAAAAAATTAACTTGATTTATACCAAATAGCGTTCTTTAAATATTTGTCATTCAACTTTCCTTTCTGCAAATACTCACCAACAGCACCTTTGATATATTGATCATCTTGTTCAAGAATATCCCATTTAATCTTTTTCCAATGCTTACTACCTTCTTCGATACCAAAGGCATGTTTGAATAAGTCTTTCGAGTGTTTGGCTTCAATCACACCAAAATGTGCACCTTGTCTTACCTGATTAACATAACCAATTGTTTGTTTATGGTCATCAAGATGTTGTTCAATAGAATAATCACTACCATGTTTCTTAACTGCATCGCCAATAGAATACTTGTTCATACCTAAGGATTTTATTTTATGGTCTTCTTTTCTTACATCATCCCATTCATCAAAATCTTTATATAAGTGCCTCATCCAATCATCAGCATGATTGTTTATTGCATTAATAAACATATCAACTGCTTCAGGATCTTCATCTAATGCAGATAAATCATAACCAAGATCATGTTCTCTTCTTTTAATCTTTTTTTCTTTGAAAAGTGTTTCAATACCTTTAGCATATGCTTCTTGATGTACTTGATTAATACCTCTATTAAATTCAGATAACTTATCTTGTAAACTATTTACTTCATCAACAATTTTAGGTGTTTTTTCTTCAGCCATAATAACATCCTCCTTTTCCACTATAATATCATCACTATTACAATCTTAGATATCTTTGTTTTATATATACATATATATAAAGTTTACTAGAAAAAAAGTACATTTAGCTGTAATTTTGATTAATTAAACATAAGAATTAAAAAAGAATAAAAAACAAATAAAGCGAAAATCCTGAAATTCTCTATCCCAATCACAGCAAGCTGTGGGGTATTAGCGAATTTCCGAGACGGATTTTCTGTCATTACAACTTGGAATCGATACCGATGCAAGCACCAGGGTATTATACCCAAGTTGTAATAAAAACCTAACATGGCTCTATTTGTATAATAAAAGATACATCACATTTGGTATAATGATTGACTTTTCATGTAACTAGCATCAATTTTATTTCCCATGATGTTAGCAAAGACTGCTTCTCTAATGTATTTGTCATCATTTTCCAAAAGATCCCATTTAACTTTATTCCATCTAGGTTGACCTTCTTTCCAGTTGAATACTTTATTAAAGATCTCTTTTGAATCATCAGCTCTAAGTCCACCCATGTAAATCTCTTTCTTTAATCCTAATTGTTGCTGTATAGTTCTTTCATAATCTTTCATCATTGCTTGATCAGAAAATAAATCACCACGCACTTTAATTGTGTTTTCTAATTGATCTGATGTAAAACCAAGTGTATTGTAAATTGCTTCCTCTTGTCTTACTGTATCCCAACTATCAAAATCAGAAAACATTGATCTTACTTTATCATAAGCTAATTTTTTCCCAACCTCTGCAGCTAATGCAATAGCTTCTGGATTGTCATTTAATGCAGACATGTCATATCCTAGTCCGCCTTCTCTAGCTTTTACAAAACCTTTTTCTTTTAAGGCTTCTAAAATACCATGATTAATCATACTATATTCTTGTGAATAACCTTGTTGATCAAGTCTAAAATCTTTTTCAACACCTTTAATATATTCCTCTAAATTTCTTTCAGTCATTTTGTTTTACCCCCAATTGGTTTTGTTTAAATTTTATTTTTGTTTATTATATGTTAAACATTAATAACATACATGATGAATATTAAGTTTTGATTCGATTCCTGTTGGTCTTCCTTCTTTGTCTTTGCCTATTTCTCTAACTTCTAAAACAGCATAGGCTCCTTCACTCATGCCTGCTCCTAAATTTAAATGTCTTTCAGCACTCCAATCATTTCCTACTGCTTCATTTCCTTTTCTATTACAACTTCTCATTGATTTGCTTGAATTTCCGCCAGATATAAGATGGGAAACATTACATATCTTTAAAGTTTTTTCTAAATCTTCATTTCCTAAATTTCCATATATTGGTCTTTTTTCATATTCAATATCAGCATCTAAATCATCAATTTCTCTTAACGGAACAACAACTTCTTCCATTTCTGGAGCTTGTCCAACAATTATTACAGCATCTCTTTTTTCCCTCATATAAAATGCTTCTTCAAACTCAACTTCTGCACCATATTTTTCCATTGTTTTTCCTTGTTCATATGGAACTATCTTGTATTTCTTATCTTTTTGATTATATACACGAGCTGCACTTCCCCTATCAATCCCCTGTTCTTCATATTTTGGAAGCTCATGAGTAATTGCAATTGTTCTTGCACCTTGTTCAGGTGATAAAAAACTGAAATGATCATCCAGTCCAATAATCCTTACATTTCCTCTTACTTCGTGCTTAAATGTTTCTGTTTTAACTTCTTTTCCTGGAATAACAACATAATTTCCTCCAGCTTGTTGATCAAATGTTCCAGGTAGGAATAATAAAAAATGATTTTGTGATCTTACTCTTGGATTATAATGCGCCATATCTCTTATTTTTTCATCAAACAAAGCTTCTCCAAATTTATCTCTCATTGCTGCCATTACTTCTTTCCAATCATCAACTTTTTCAAATTTCCCAGGTGCTATATAAGCAGGAATTTCTTGTTTTGCAAGCATTTCAACTGATCTTTCAATATTATATTTAGTATTACCTAAACCAAAAGCAATTACAGCATCACATCCATGTTGTGACATCTTTTTTTCAATCTGTCCAATAGTATGTGGGTTATAAGCGTGACCAATTATAAGATATTTTACAACATCTTCATTAGCCCATTCAACTCTTGGAGCTGTAATCCTTGAAACAGCTCTGTCTTCACCATCTGAACCAACAACTATTAATCCACCTTCGGTTTTTCTAATGTCACCACCAAATATACCTGCTTTTTTTAAAGCAGCTTCATCACTAGTAACAATACCACCTACTTCATCTGGTGTTTCGTTTCTTCCAAATCTGTCTTTTATAATTCCTGACATTTTTCACCAATTTTTAACATGATTTGTTGTTGTTTTACTCCTAAATTAGGTCTTTTTTACCTAATTTTAACTATATAGTATTCCATGATATAACTAGTATTTAAAGTTTACTATTGTATAGTGGTTAAATGTGTGACATTTTAGATCTAGTGAGTAGTACATTTATAAATAAATAGAGACAATATAGGTAGAATTGTGAATATTTAAGAAATTAAACCAAATTAATGACTAGCTTGCCATTCTAGGACTGCTTCAATTGCTTGTTTTACTTGCTTTTCAGTGTCTGTTGTATCATTTGAAAATCTTCCTATCTTGATATTTGGAATACCTGCATTTAATAAAGTGTGAACGTCTTTCCTAACATTCCTTGTTTTCATAGCACATTTAGTTTTAGATGATTCATGTATGTTTTTTAGCATTTTTTCATATTTATGTGAAAATTCAGTGAAAAATCCAGTAGCTGTTAAAATATTCACTGCTGATGCTTGTGCATAATGCCAATATGAATTACATACCTCTACACAAGGAGAACCTGCAACTCCAACAACCCTATCAAGTGTGTCTCTATCTAATGCTTCAAGCTGTTCAGGAATTGCTGTTTCAGGAGGGGTAATTACAACTAAATCAAAGTTTTCTAGTTTTCTTCTGTATCCATTAAGTCTTTCTTCTCTTGTTAATATCTTTTCTTCATTATAAAAAGAAGTACATGAACAAACAAAATCTAATGAATCTTTTGTAATATCTTTTGCCCAAGATTCTATTCCTGGATTTGCAACAGTGATACTATTTTTCCCATGCATTTTATCTTTATGTTTCTTTCCCTTTTTTTTCAACACACGTACTGCTCTTGCATTACCTAAGTCCCAATAAGTAGCATCTGGAAAATAATTTGTAAATGTCAAACTTACAGGTATACCTAATGAGTTTGCTTCCTCTACACAATTATAGAAATGTTTTCTTATTCTCAGTAATCTACCATATCTACAAATTGTTTTTAGACCTGAAGTTTGAGTTCCGGGATCATAAACAAATGCATTTGAATCATCAGAATTTATATTTGGTCTTCCCCCATTAATTCCTGAACCAGGAAAACCAGCGAATAGAACATAATTAATTCCTTTTGGAAGATCAATAGGTCTTGAATCTCTATAAGTTCCTGTAATAGCATACATTGGAATATGGAGGGTTATTTGTTTCATTTTAATGCCCCTAAGAATAATCTTTCAATGGGATGATATGTACTATGGGTTTTTATTTCTTCAGGAGTAGCTTTTCTAGACCATCTGCATAATGACTTTACAATTCTTGCTTCATTACCTAACACAACAGACTTAGAATGTGGTTTTGCATATTGATCTGGCAAACCAACAACATTACTAAAAACTGATTGAGCAAACATTGCAACACATGCACTATGATATATGCCACCTACTACTGCATTAATTTCTGAAGATGGAATCTCCCTACCTTGACCTAATAGCTCCAAAATAAATTCAGGATAATACCTTGTTTGAACTTCTGACCATTCTGATGTTAATCTTGATGGTAATTTATCAGGATATGTAAATGATGTTTCATAAAGAATGGGTAATGCCTTGCTTTTTGCAATTTCTGTTGCTATTGTAAGATTTTCAATGTAAACACCCAAATTAGGGAAAATACAATGTTGGATATGTCCAGTGTAAGGTCCTAATACATGATCTGGATGAATAAGTACTAATCCATGAGCCCCTTCAAATGCCTGCTCTAATTGTTCTAATTCTGCCTTGTCCATATACCTAAGAATCAGCTATTTATATATAAATGTTAGTATATTTACTACTTAAGAATAAATAATTACTTAACACCAAACAAGCCCTTAAACCATTCAACAAACCTTTTGATAATTGACTTTTCAGTTTGCTTAATTGGAGAATTATTAATATCATCAATAATTGTTGTGTTTGTTTTATTTGTTTGATTTGAATCTAATTCTTCTTTTACAACTTCAACAACATCTTTTACTTTCTCAACACCTTTTTCAAGTTTTTCAGTTGTTTCAGCAGTAATTGTTTTTAATGTTGAATATGAATCAGTTGCTTTATCTTTATTTGTACCACTAGTTAGAATAAATTCACATGCATTATCCTCGTCAGAATGCAAAACATAAGCATTTTTCACCCAAATAGTTACCCCATTATGTGTTTCCTTTTGATGTTCTTCAATAATAACTAATTCACCATCAACCTTAAATATGCAAGATCCATCCTCAGAAACATCTAATACTTCTATTTCATGACCATTTTGTTCAATAACTTGGTTTTTATTAACAGTTGCAGCACTAACAAAAGATGCCATTAACACAACTACAAATAGTGAAATAATTAGTATTTTCTTGTTCATATAGATAGTATTAGTATTCTAGTATATAAATTTTTCATTAAATTGGGGAAATAAGGGTTTGTAGGACTTGAATGGCTAGAGCTTGAAAGGTATATTTGTCATACAAACCTTCTAAACCTTCTTAAATATACATTAAATTTAAAAGACAAACTATAATTCTATGTAGATGGCAGTGCGTAGAAGAAGAAATGCAGTAACAACTATAAGTGAAAATGGAGTGTCCAGATTGGATTGTTCTGGTTGGATGGGAACCATGTATTCTAATGTATTAAATGATTGGAACAGAGGTATTGCTTTACTAAATTCTCCTACTAGATTTCAAACAAGAAATGAAATAAGATTAAAATTAGCAGAACTACTTCCACATTTAGCTAGACAAAAAAATCACGATTTTAAAAAAACAACATTAGATCCATTAAAAAAAATTGGTTTACTAGATGTTGATTTAACTGAATCTGAAAAAAGATATGCATTGAGTAAACATGGCAGAGAATTAGCAGTCCCAATAGTTGCTTATACACTAATGTGGATGCATGATAATTCTTCAAGATGTTTAAAAGAAATATTAGGGCCACCTACATCAAAACCAGTAAATGTTGTTGAAGTAATAAAAACTATTGAAGGTTATTATAATGGAGAAACAAGAGAAAATGTAGAATTATCCATCGAAGATATTGCTAATGGTGTTACTTTCAGTCAAGATAATTACCATACACAATCAAGTTTTATAAGAAAATTACTAGCAAGATATGGTAAACTTGGTTTAGTAGACTATGATTCTGTAGACAAGAATGAACCACTTGTAACTTACAGATGGAATAAACCAGCACCATATTATTTTATGTTTGATATAATGCCAAGAACAAAATCAGATGAAATTATCTTGTTTCTATACGAAAATAGAGAGAAAAAACCATTATCTGGTGTTGATGTTGCAAATGAAACTAGGATATTTCCTGCAGGAGATGTTTACAAAGTATTAGATGCATTAGTTGAACATGGATGCTTGACAAAAGTAGGAGATAGAAAATCACATGTAATTGTAAAATCTACTGATGAATTAAAAACAATATATGATTTCTTTTTAAATGTTGAAGAAGCTGTTAATGCCTACTTTTCTGGAACAACTTCTCCAAATTATGATGAAATGAAAAAAGCAGATGAAATGTTTAAATCAAGTTTTTTCAAAAATGTACGAATAGTAAAAGGTATTCACAGAGAGATGAAACAAAGATATGATAAACAAGTTGGTGTTAGGTAAGAATTCTGGGATTATACAATAATTTAAATTTTATTTTATGGTGGGTAACTTTATGTCTCACTTTTGTAATTGAAAAAAATGAGATTAACGCCCTTGCGAGGATTTTCACGGACCTTAATTAAGCTCCACCAAGATATGCGGGTTACGCTTCGCTAACCCACAAAAAAAAAACAATTAACGCCCTTGCGAGGATTCGAACCCCGGACCTCTCGGACCGCAACCGAACGCACCATCCAGACTATGCTACAAGGGCATGAAGTAGTGAATTAGTGAGATGTTTAAATATTTATCTCTGATTTTTTTTAACTAGGTCCGGAGGACATGTTTCTTTGGAATTTTCTTTGTTGTTAATTAAAACATTTCAAATTAATTAAAATTAATTAAATCAGAACAAAAAGAGCCTAACGGCCTGTTATTATTTTCTATGCAGTTCTTTGAAAAACATAGCCGTATATGTCATTTCTTTCTATCGGAAAAGTCCTTTCTTCTTTTTTAAGCAATAATCCATCAGGGAAATGTGAAGAATCTAACCTAGTTATTCCTTCTAAAATTAAATAACCTTCTTTTTTTGTCCTGACTCTAATTTTATCCAAGAAATTTTTTATTGTATCAACATCAAGTGTCGTATCAGGTAATGGACTTCTCGTATACAAAATATCTGCAGATTCTAATTCAATTTGTTTAGGATTAAAATAATCACCATGATGAAACTCTACATTACCATTATTATATTTAGATGCTCGTTCTCTTGCCATCATTAATTTTATTGATTCTATATCATATCCCCTAAACTTATTTCCAGAATTTTGAGCTAAAAAACAAAGATTATAACCAAATCCACACCCATAATCAACAACAACTAAACCATCTTTAGGTTGAGTATCTAAAAAACCACTAAGAAATTTTAATGCATTAATTCTTCCATCATATGATATCTCATCTGACTCAAATATATGGTTGGTTTGACTATGATTTTGTAATAATTTCATCAATTTTATTTTATTTGTTTGACTTTGGGAAAATACCATCCCTAGATATAATATATTAAGGAGGGGATTAACAAGTGCTTTATCCATTAAAGCAATTCGAGATTGAGCATGATCCATTCTTTTTATGTCATTCTCTGCTAAATACTTCTTTATCCTCACTTCAAGTTCTCTCATTAAGGAAAGAAGTAATGTTTGGTTTTTAAATGTTCGTGATTTTATTTTTTTACTAGATTTGAAGGGCATGTATTCTTAGGGATTCTTTTTTTATTGTGTTTATTGAGAAAAAACAACAATGGCAGGCGAGCCGATAGGCGAGTAGGATATTTTCTTTAAGAAAATGTCCGTCTGTGCCATTGTTGTTGTTTTTTCATTATAATTATAATTAATATAAAATAAAAAATCACAACAAAAAGAGCCTGACAGCCTGTTTTCTCTGAAATCCATACTTAACTCTCACTTTATGTTTAATTTTTTGCTTATTTCTTATTAGATTTTCTTGTCTGCATCATTTCGACTAGTGTATTATCTTTTATCATCATAATTCAACAAAAACCAAACAATTATCGTTAAAAACTATTCAATAAAACACCAAAACTAGACAATAAAATCCAGAAAGTAGACTAAATTATCTCAACAATTAGTAATTGAAAGATTTAAGCAAGAATTAGATATTAAGAGATTTAATAGCTAATAAGATTTAAGTAATTATTGAACCTTAAGAG
Organism: Candidatus Woesearchaeota archaeon; assembly: GCA_018657385.1. Classification (GTDB taxonomy): domain Archaea; phylum Nanobdellota; class Nanobdellia; order Woesearchaeales; family DSVV01; genus JABHXF01. The sequence goes on from JABHXF010000009.1 coordinate 9,887, forward strand.
CTATAAAAAACATAACAATTCAATCAAATCTTATATCTTTTCATCTTAATCTGTATACTAAAACATATAAATCTTTATAAAGAAAGGGTGTTGTTACTTAGTAATAAGTAATTACTACATAGTAAAAACTAAAATAAAGGTGAAAAATATGTTTGCAGCATCTCATAATGTGAAAAAAGGCTTTAAATCTGTAAAAAAGGACATGGTTTCATTAAAAGATACAATGAATGATTGGACTATTTACATGCAAAAAAATCAGCTTGAAGTTGAAGAAAGAATTGCTCAAATGGAGCAAAGATTAGCTAGATTAGATGGTATGATAAGCCAAAAAGTGAGGAAAAAATAATGCGTTCAGACGTTGAAATAGTTAAAACACTTGCTGATGTTTTAGATAATGTAAATAATACTTTTCTATTCGGTATGACTAGTAAAGAATATTCAAGAATTGGTGAATATTTACAACATGCAACAGACCATAGTGGTGTTAATTTTTATAAATTTCTAGAAGGGAAATTTGAGGTTCCTAGACTTCCACAAATGAATGATATTGTTCAAGAATGTTATGGGTGGGAAATATCTAGAGGAAGAACTGCAAGTTCTGAAAATCCTAAACAAAAAGCTACAATTATTATTAATAGTATGTTTGATCCATCAGTATTTGGTGGAGATACTGAGAACTATTTTGATCGATTTAGAAAGATGATTTCTGATGAAAGGTATAATCCAGGAATTAGATTTATACTTGTAGAAGATCCATTATTAAGCCCTAAAATCAGTGAAAAAAAGGGTGAAGAGAATCAATTATATCAAGCTGTAACCTATGTAAACATGGCTACAGGTGAATCTAGTAGATTATTGAAGTAATCTTACTTAAATATTTCTTGAAATATAGATTAAATCACAGAAGAATTTAAATAAAACCTAAATTTGTAATATTTTTATGGATAAAGAAATAATAGAATGCAAATTTGATTCTACTGAGCCAATAGATGAAGCAAGTGTATATAATGCGAATAAAGATCAATTTCTTGATACAGCCAGGTCATATATAGGTCAAGGTCATGTTTATTTTTGCAGCTCATTTGAAGGTACTACACAGGTTGCAGTGGAATTTGCAACTCAACAACAAGGAATACCAGTAGTTAAGCTTACAAACATAGTGGGGATTGCAAAAACAGGAAGTCCTGGAGAAAATGGAGAAATAGCTGAATTAGAAGCAGATCAATATAATGTTTCTGCTTTGGAAGAATTTCTAAATAGATATTGTGGTAAAAGTTTAGTGATAAAAGACAATTACCCACTAAATGAAAGAAGTGATACTGTAGATCTTGTTATAGCAACTTTAAGGTATACATTTGCCAATTATAGTAATAGAGGAGGAGATGTTTTTATATTTGGTCAAAGTGAATTACAACAAGATCAAATAGGTGGATCTTCATATTTAAGAAAGTTAAAATTAGTTGAATTTGTTCCATATACAACATCAGACTAATATTCTACATAATTAGTATACTAACATATAGCTGTCGGTAAAATAGCATAACATAGCCACGAACTACCTTAAAATTACGTTGAAGCATATATTTGCATGTTTACCCTGGGTTATACAATCAAGCTATAATAAACTCATTTCTTGGAAATTGTCGGGATTATCCTTTACATTATTGTATCATTTCATAATCTAGTTTCAGATTCGGGATTTTGTCAGAATTTGATAGTTTAGTGGTATTTGTGTTATTCGGGATTTTCTCGAATTTTTTGAGAACTAAAATATTTAAGCATTTTTTGAGAAATATTTGATACATTATACTGCATTTATGTGTAAAAATGCCTTAAAATCCATTTATTTCGTTATGCCATTAAGGTTTAAGCATTGATTGAATGTTTCTAGCTGTATTTTGGCTGTATTTTAGATGTGATTTTGATAAATTTTAAACAATATTATTTTAACCCTTATTTTAATCATTATTTTAACCATTATTTTAACCATTATTAAGTAGTTATAAACGAAAGCTTTATAAAAAGTAAAGCAACGCCAATATACAATGGCAAAGAAAACATCAAAGCTTCAAAAGCCTGCAAAATATAATGGTTTAGTTAAAGCTAGAAATCAAATATTAGATGCAATTGGTTTAACACCAGGTCATATTACAACTCTTCCAATGTATCAAGCTATGGAAGAAATTTCCACAATGACATCTGGAAGATTAATGTATGAATTTCTTGATTATGCTAATGAAAATAAATGGGGTCATACATTAGATGATGTTATGGGTGAAGCTCAATCATATCAAGATTTTGTATTAGGAAGAATTGATACTGGAAGAGATGTTCTTGGAGGGATAGTTAATTCTTTAGTTGAAATAGTAGGTATGAGAAAAAAGAATTTAAGATTAGAAAGATATAGTTCTGCAGGAAGTATGTTAAAAGAAATTTTTATGTTCTTAAACGAAGATCAGCCAGAAAACTCAAGAAGAGGAATTATTAAAAGTCTGTGCAGATCAAAAAACGAAGGGGAAAATGAATTAGGAGAAAGCATGCTTGAACTTATCAAACTTGCAAGAACTACTAAATTTGATGAAGATGGAAAAATAATCAAAAGTCCTGGTGGATATGTTGGAAATCTTATGAGTTCTCCTACAAAAGTTGAAGTATTATATGATTCATTAAATAAAGATGTATGTTTCCAAATTTTTAGAAGAAAAAGTAATGTGAGAATTGCTGAAAAACTTGCTTATAGAATAGTAATTGCAGAAGAAGCACTTTATGATCTATTATTTAATTTTTCATCATTTGAAAAACAAGCAAAACTTTATCCAAAATATAAAAACAGTACAAATTCAGAAGAAAGAATAAAAGCAAGAAGATATAAACTATATGATCAAGTTTATAGAGCAATTAAAAAATCAAGATCACCTGGTAAAACAAATTTTCAAAAAGCATTTGATACATTTTGTAAAGTATATAAAGATTTTATTATTGATGATTTTTTTGGAGTGAAAATTGGTACAAGAACAAGAAATGCAGCCCTAAGAGTTTATAATCAATTAAGTCCAATACATGCAACATCATATGAATCAATACCTAATTGGAAACCTGGAGAAGGTATTACATTAGAAAGTAAAATACCTGGTTATACTATAGTTGAAATTGATAATCATGCTTCTCAAGATAGGTTAAGCTCAATGGTACAAATTGTTTTAAGAAAAGAAGCTTCAGATAAGAATAGAATGCCTGGTCCTGATTTATATGAAATTGTAATTCAACCTGTAAAAGATGTAACTTTTGATATGTTCCATCCTGAAATTGGACATTTTAGATATGAAAGTGAGAGAAAAGCTGCTGTTGAAGACTTAAAACCATGGAATAAAAAAAGATTTGAAGCATATAGTACATACTTAGAAAAAATGTTTGAAAAAGTTACACCACAAAATATTTTAGAATTGTAATTTTTATTTATTTATTTCTTAGCTATTAATCATTTCAATAATAATATTGCATCACCAAAACTAAAGAATCTATATTTTTCTTTAATTGCAGTGTTGTAAATATTTAACATGTTTTCTCGTCCCCAATAAGCACTTAACATCATTAATAATGTTGATTTAGGTAGATGAAAATTAGTTATAAACCCTTTAATTTCATTCTTTAATTTAAATTCATAACCAGGATAAATAAATATTTTACTCCATCCTTCACCTGGTTTTATTATTACTTTTGTTTTTCCACTTTCTACATTTTTATTTTTTTCTTTCTCATCAACAACTGCAACAGTTTCTAAAGTTTTTAATGTTGTAGTACCAACAACAAATAACCTACCTTGCCTATTATTAATTGTATCTGCTGCTTCTTTATCCACAATATAATATTCAGGATGCATTTTATGTTTAGTAATGTCATCATATCTTACAGGTTTGAATGTTTCAAAACTTACATGTAAACAAATTGTAACTATTTTAATTCCTTTTTTTTTAATTTCATCTAAAAGCTCGTCTGTAAAATGTAAACCTGCAGTTGGTGCTGCAATACTTCCTGCTATTCTTTTTTCTTTAATTAATTTATCATCAATTAATTTATTTTGTTTTATTTTTTCATTTATTTTGTCTTTACTATAAACTGTTTGATACCTTTTAAAATCTCCTTTATAATTTTCAATGTATGGTGGTAGAGGTAAATTTCCAAACTCATTTAATTTTTTTTCTAATTCTTTCTCACTAAGATCATCAGTGAATTTGATTGTATACCTTCCACCTATTTTATCAATTACTTTAAATGTTAATTTTTCTTCTGGGTTATTTTTGTTAATAATAAACTCCTCATGTCCTTTTTGTGTATTTGTTGATTTAATTCTTGCTTCAAATTGTTTAGAAGAAATTTTGTTTACTAAAATTAAATCAATTTTCCCTCCTGAAACTTTTTGACCTTGAAAATGATAAGGTAAAACTTTAGTATTATTAACAACTAATACGTCTCCTTTTTTTAAGTAATCAAGAATATTATGAAAATGTTTGTGTTGAATATTATCATTTGTTTGTCTTGTTTTATTTTCGACTTTTCTTTCAACAACCATTAATCTAGATTCATCTCTTTTATCAACAGGAAATTGTGCAATTAATTCCTTTGGCAAATTATAGTCAAAATCAGATTGTTTCATATTGTTAAGAAAAAGGTTTTGTTTTATATGTTTAATTGATAATATTCTTAGACTATCCTATAGTAATAATTAATTAAATATATATTATATTTTAATATAATAAACCAAAAGGTTTATATATGACTTTACAAAGAGTAGGTATATTGAGTGGGTTAAAAAAGGGTGTATTTAATGAATAAACAATTAGAGTACATTGCAATGTTTATGGCGCTATTAGTTATTTCTCTCCCATTTTGTATCTCTTCAGTATATGCTGACCAAGCAAATATAATCAAAAAAGCAACTGTTTATGATGAAAATGATGTTGAAGGAGCAGTAAATGCTAAAGAAGGTACAATATTTGTTGAAGTTGAACTTGAATCAGGAGAAGAATTATTAAAAGAAGAAATATTCTATGAAAGTGATAATAATTTCTTAGGTACTATTAATAATATATTTGATTATTGTACAGGTGGAGTATGTGTTTTTTCCCATCCAATATATTCTAAAAATAATGGCCAATTTACTGCAAATATTAAAGTTGATACAATTGACACTAATGAGCAAGATAGTATTTCTGTTATATTTTGTGCAGATGATGTTCCACCAACAGTATTAATAAAAAGTGTTAAACAACAAAAATCAAGTATTGAAATTGCATATAGTGTAGAAGACAATGTTGGCAATAATAAACAATGTGCACAAGGGATTAAAGAAGCTGTTTTATTAATTGATGGAATCCCACAAGGAGTTAATAGTTATGATGGTGATAGTAAATCTGAGAGTGGAGTATTTACTAAAAGTATTTCAGAGTTAAGTGAATCTGAAGAATTAGTTGGTAGTATTAGTATTGTTGTACAAGGAATAGATGTTCTTGGAAATAAAGGAGAAAGTAATACAAAAACAAAAAATTTTGATTCTGCTAATCCTGAAATATTAGCAGATACTTTAGCTGTTACAGATGAATTAGGTAACCCATTAGATCACATAGCAGGATCATTAGAAGGAGATGATTATGTTACAGTTATTAATATTATGGTAGACATATTAGAAGATGATCTAAAATCTGCAGAAGCTGATTTATCAGGAATTACTTTAGAAATGGATGATAATACAGTTAAGGCAGAATGCACTAAAGATCAAACTCTTGAAGGAACAATTAATCATTGTGTATGGTCAGAAGTTAAGTTTGATGGAAAAGCTCAAGGAAATATTAAGATTGTTGCAAAAGATAAAGTTGGCAATAAAGTAACAGTTGAAAAAACTTTACCTATTACTAAAATAGAAGGTGGACCTGTTATTGATTCTATATTTATAGTAGGACAAGAAGGAATGAGTAAGTCATATGTTAAAGATGAATTTGATGTAGGTATAAGATTAGCTGATCCTGTTGGATTTAATATAAGCAAACAAATTTATTTGAAAGGGAGTGGTGTTACAGGATTAAGTGATGCTGAAAGTAGTTTAGGGAAAAAACCAACAAAATGTATTGAACCTGTCCCAGGAACATGGGAATGTTATTTTGAAAAGTTGAAATCAACTAATGATAAAGAAGGAGTCTTAATAATTAATCCAAAAACTAAAAATGATCTTAATCAAAAAGTAAATATTGAAGGTTCAGCAATGACTTCATTAGAATTTATTATAGATAAATCACCTCCAACTTTAGTTGGCTTTAAACCAAACACACCTGATAAAATAACAGCTGAAGCAGTACAGAAAAAGAGTGGTACAGATTATAGTGAATTCCATGTTTATGAATCATTAGATTGTCCAACATATGAACAATCTTTAGACATAATAATGCTTATTGCAGATTATAACAAACCAAATATTATTGCTGATGTCAGCTCAATTTCTTCAAAAAATATTGTTAAAGGTCAATGTAGTCAAGTTGATCAACAAGATTATCCTTATGCTGAATATAGCGTGCTAACAAATGGTTTTTTGTATGAATGTGATATTAGTATTGGTGAGATAAGACCTGCTGAGCAAAAAAATAACCCTATTTACATTAATGTAACAGATCCTGCAGGAAATATGATTATTGGTGGTGATGAAGATCAAGGTCTTACTTATAATGTTGACTTATGTACAACTGATTATGCTTTATTGCCACCTGATGAAATTGAATATATCAAAGTTGAACCTTATGATTCAACTTCAGATAGTTTAAAAGTTATGGCAATTTCATTAAGAAATTCTGATTATCCTTTAATGGTTAATATTGTTTATAAGTTTAGAAGTAGTAATACTAAAATTTTATCTCAATCAATTACTTGTGATGGTGCATCAAGTATTGTATTCCCACATGGAGATAATGTAGTTGGTAAATCTGGAGGAGATGAAGAGAAATTTGCAATTATCAAACTTAAAAAGAAAAAAACAGATGAAGATGACCCTAATGCAGATTGGGATCCTGAAACAGGGGAAGCAATAACTGATGGTTATGGATTAGATTGTACTGCACAACTTAGTATAAGACAAGGAGAAACAATTTATAGTCAATTGGAAGAAGAGAAGTTTGCATTAGATATTGACCTAGTCGAGCCTGCTTTAGGTGGTTCTGAAGCAAGTGCTGATGCAAAATTCAAAGCACTTGAATATGAAATTGATAATCAACAAAGTGAAATTGATAAATGGCAAGATGTTGTAACTACATTTGATTGGATTTGTGGAATAGCAGAAGTATTAGGTATTGTTGCAACATTATTAAATACTGTAAAATCCACAGTACAAGGAATTTTAATGTTAATTCAGTGGACTGGTAATTCAGATTCAGCATGGAATAGTATTTGTACTGTTGTTAATAAAATAGTTTCAGCAATTAACCAATTCATTTGGCCAACTAATTCCTTGCCAATTCCTCCACAAATAGGTCATATTTTCATGTATGTTTGTGCTTATTTCCATTGCACTTTTTCAGATCCTGAATTCTGGGGAAGTATGGCTGGAGATTTAGTAAGTGCTGCATTAACTCCTTTAGCTGGAGCAATGTACGAAAATGCTGATAAGAAAGTAACAGAAGTTCCTAAAACAGAAGAGCAAGTAAATAAAGAAATGAAACAGTATGAAGAGAGTAATAAAGGCGATTTAGATAAAATGGACCCAGAACAAAAAGAAAAACATTTAGCTGATCTTAAATCACAAGTTGCAAAAGAAAAAACATTAGTTGTAACTGATATTGCAGATGCGGGTACTAAAAATGATGATTGGGATGAGAACGTTTTTGGTGAAAGTAAAAAAGATATTGAAGGCGGAACTATGATTGATTCAGAGATTAAACCAGGTGTCCCAAAAACAATAGGTGGTGATAAAGGATACTCTACAGGAGCTAAACAAAGCTTTGGAGATGTATATGGGCAACAAATGCTTAATAATTTCAAAGGAGTATATGCACCATCAATTCATAATTATTATACTACAGCAACTGGTGCTTATTCATTGACAGACCCAATTATGGGATTTGTAGGATTAACATTGGATGAAGAGGAAAAAAGTGCATGGTGGTTTGAATCCCTATCTCATCAAGATGTTTATCATGGTTCAGGTTCATGGGGAGATGAGAAAAAAGCAATGGACAAACAAGTAAATAGATATTATGATGATTATGGAGAAGGAATAACATCAAATCACCTAGAAGAGATTGACAAAGGAGTTAGCAAATATGTAGAAGATTTAGACATATTTAATCCATATAGGGTACAATCAATAGGTAATTTGTGTCCTAAAGCATTATTATTTGAAGCAAAAAAACATAAACAACTATTATGTGTTAAAAAATTGTGTTATGATGCTGCAGCTGAGATTGGAAGCAACATGGCAAGATGTGATAATGCATATAAAGTTCATGAATGTTTATATATAAAAAGTGCAGCAGAAACATTGCTTACTGCTGATAAAATAGAAAGTCTATGGTGGACAGCAATGGGGACTAGTGCTGGATGGTCAGCTTTGTATGCTGCAGGCTCATTTGTACTTATTACCCTGCCATGTTATGATTATTATAAAGTTTCATCATCTACATCAGATTGTACTAAAGGTGTTAATGCAGGTGGAATTAGGTCTGCTTATTGTGGACTTGCAATGAGTGGGACTGCTATTTATGAATTTATTAATGTAATAACTGATTGGGAAGATGTAGGGGCAAAGTATTGGGAAAACTGGCTTGAAGGAGATGCTGCAGATGTTAAAAATTATTGTAAACTTGCGGATGTGGATTAAAAATGAAAACAAGGATTAAAAAAAGTGTAATATTATGTTTGCTTATAATTTGTTTTAGTTTGTTCTCTACTTTAACTTACCCAATAACAGATCAAAAACCTAGCTCAAATGATATGTATCCAACTACTGAAAATGATTTGCAATCAGCAGGATGGGGTGTTTATCCAGTTATTCCAGGATTTTATGATGTAGCTGATTGGGAAATTGCTGTATGTATGTATTATACTGGGCCAGGTAAAACTGTAGACAAAACTTTTACTGGAATAGGACTCTCTAAAGATTATCCTGGACAAGTTGATTTTATAGATGCATATAGAGAAACAACATATGATCCTGATACAGATGCTGACACTAACTTATATACTGTTTGCTGGGGAGTTATTCCTTTTGAAGATTCAGTTACATTTAATGTAATATTAAAAGGTGATGGATCACCAGTAAAAGTAACTAAATCTCCAAGAACAGCTCAAGAAATATCTGGAGATGTTGATTGTGATACTGTAATTGATGATAAAATTTTTACAGACGCAGCAATTGTACTCCCAGGAAATACTTTTATTAAAGTACCTGTAGTTGACAAAGAAACAGGTAATCTAGTTACATTAGAAGATGAATCTAATACTAATGTAGAATATGATGGTGATATAGACTTAGAAACTTAAAAAATTAAAAAATAATTCCAATTAAGAGTAAATATTTCAAAAATGAATAAAATTAAAAAAAACTTTAAAATATTATTTCAAGATTATTTTGATTCATTTAAAAAAATTAGTTGGAGCTTTATCTTAATGATGATTACTGATTTTTTATTTGTAATGTTATTGGTAGTTTTAATAACTTATTCATTTGGTTCTTTATCATCATATTATCAAGAAGCAATACCAGGGTTAGAAGAATATAAAAGTTTGTCTTTTTCCGAATTAAAAGAAAAAACCCCAGAGATTATCTCAAAAATTGAAGAAAATAAAGAAGAATTAGCAGCATCTGGTGTATATGATAATATTCAAATGAAAATAATAATGACATTATTATTGTCTGGTCTTCTTTTTTGTCTTTTATCTTCTTTGAGCAGATCAATTGTATGGGCACTAGTTAAAAAAAGCTTTAAAAAGTTCAATAGATTATTCATTTATAATTTTATATGGATTGTTTTCTGGGTTTTAGTGTTCATATTATTATTACTTATAATAAATCAAGAAACGATCATACAAGTATCATTATCTTTTATTTTTGTTTATGTTATACTTGCTTTGTTTTTTAGACTTAATTATAATATGAAAATCTATTCAAAAAATTCAATTACCGACGAGAAAATAAATAAAAATAGATTAATTAAACTTATTTTTTCAAAACCGGCAAAAGATATAATTGGTAGTTTGAAATTTTTTATATATTATTTTATTAGCTTTATTTTAATTTTATTAACTTTTTCAATTGTTTTATCTATATCTAACTTATTCCAACGCATTATTATAAGTAATGAATTGATTATTGGCATTATTCAAATTATTATAATTCTTGCATTAATTTCATGGGCAAGAATTTATCTAAATATAAGAATCCCATCAATTGTTGGAAAAACTCAAAATTAAAATTGTCATATTAAAGTTCATATAATATTAATAAAAACAAAAAAAGAGGAGATTACATTGAGAATTAATTTAAAAAATAAAAAATCACAAGTTGCATTATTCATAATATTAGGGTTACTAATATTAATTGGAGCAATTTTTCTAATTTATATTAGATCTACATCTGTAACACCTGAAAAATCATTAAGTATAATACAAGAACAATTACCAAATGATTTTAAACCTGTACAAACATTAGTTACACAATGTATTACTGATCTTTCAAAAGAAGCAATTATTAAAATTGGCTTAAATGGAGGATACATTGATCCAACAATTACACAGTATTCTTCATCGTCATTTAATTTTGAAAAACAAAATCCAACAGAATCAGATGGAATAACAGTTTCTGATGAACATCATGTCCCATATTGGTATCATATGCCTTCCCCAAGTAATTGTGAATTTTCAGATTGCTATACTGAACTTGATTATCCTCTTGCTATTTTCATGGAAGAACAAATATCTAAATATGTTGATTTTAATCTAAATAATTGCCTTAATGATTTTGAAGCAATTAAAGAAATGGAGATTACTGTTACTCAAATAACAGAACCAGAAACAACAACAATTATTGCAAAAAATGATATTGTAGTCCAAACAAATTACAAATTAAGCCTTAAGAAAGGTAATTCAAAATCTGAAACAAATTATTATAATGTAATTCATAATTTAGAAATGACTGAAATATATATGTTGGCAATTAACATTTTAAGATCTGAAGCAAATCATAGAACATTTGAAAAAATATTATTTAACACCATGAATTATTATATGGGTGCAGACCAAAACTTATTACCACCATTATATTCAACATTAGGTGAAGCATCATATATTATGTGGATGAAACATGATGTTAAAAATAAGATTGAAGAACTCATATATGCATATCTTCCTTTAGTTAGAATTGAAAATACAAGGAATGCTGAATTATTTACATCTGAACAAGTAATTGAAAATAATATATTGAATTTTTTATACTTAAAAAATGATTTAGCTTTTAATAATTATGAGGTCTATTTCCATTATAATCAATGGCCAATCTATTTAGATATAAAACCACATATTGAAGATGGTTCAATTATAAGGGCTCAAAAAACAGTTTTTAGTTCAAGTATAGATATGATGCCTGATAAAATAATTTCAACATTTGAATCTAGATATGATATTGCATACCCTATTTTAGTTGAAGTTAGAGATCCAGATGCATTTGATGGTCAAGGATATAGTTTATTTTTTGCATTAGAAGCAAATATCAAAGAAAATCAAGATATTGCATTATATCGAAAATATGGCACACCAGAATGGCCAACAGACGCAGAGTTATCATTAACTGGAGTTGATGTAGAAAAAGTCAAAACTTATGATGAAGATGGTAATGAAATGGAATTAGTTACACCACCTAAACCACCAGGAGAAATGTTTTTCTGTGATGAAGCACAAAGAGTTGCACAAGAAGTTAAATTTATTGTTAAAGAATCTCATCCAATAAATATCCCAGTAGAAGAAGCAATGATATACTATGTATGTGGTCCTTTTGCAACATGTCTTCTCGGATTAACTGCAGAAGATGGAACACTTACTACTAAATTGCCAATGTGTAATGGTGGTGCAGTAAAAGTTGCCTTAAAAGGTTATGATACCAAATATGTTCCTTTTGATTCAGAAGTAGGCTTTGGTTCTAAAACACAATTAATTGAAATTTACAAACCAATGAGAAAATTAGTTCAATTTCAAATTTTACCCATTCCAGAATTAGAAACATTTGATGCTGATGAGATAACCAATAAAATTGAAATTAAAGAAATTATTGATGAAATTTCATTTGTTGAATCAAGTGAAAATTTAGCCTTGGGTCCTGATGATGATTTTAATATGGGTCTTATGTTAATGTTCATAAAAGAAAAAGAAAATGCTTATGATTCAGAATATATTTTTACAACATACCTTAATTTAAGTAAAAACTCTCCTGAAACAGTAGTTGAATTAGTTCCTGGAGATTATAGAGCAGAGATTAATTATTTTAATTATTCTGTTCATGAAGTATTAGGAGATAGTATATGTACTAGTGAATGGGCAGGTACATGTTGGGATAGTAAGTGGGTGGATGGAGTGAATATTAGTACAACTGTTCCAGGAATGGTTTCAATGAATTATGAAAATAATTACATGTTCCATGTTAAATATGATGATTTAGTAGATGAAGAAAAAGATACATTAATATTTTATATTCCAAAGGGACAATTGCCAGAAAAGATTACAGGGATGGAAATAATGAATAAAATTACAGAAGCATCTGATAAATATAGATTATTTATTGAACCAAAATGGATGGACTCAAATGATGTAGAATGGATTATTCCACCAGAACACTGGGCCCTAGAAGAAGCATATGGTACCTCATAAGAATTTAATTATATTATAATCATTAAATTAGATTATAATAATTATTAAAATAATTAATATAATTTTAAGATGATGGGTATAGAATGTAAAATAATAGATACAGAATAAAAATGCCAAACCAAACTATAGTTAATTTCATTAAACAGCATGTTAAACAAGGTTATAGTATTGAGCAGATTAAAGATTATTTGAAAAAGTATGGATTTAAAGAAAAAGAAATGGAAGAAGCTATTGATTTCTATTACCAAGAGCAAAATAAACATAAAAAAGCAAATAAAGAAGCAAAAAAATCAGGAACATCTGGTCAAGCTAGCCCACAATTAATTACTTATGTCAAAGATAATTTGGCAAAAGGATATGATGAACAACAAATTAGAAATTACTTATTGCAATATGGTTATGATCATAGTACAGTAGAACAAGCAATGCATGCTGCACAACCCCACCATATTAAACATACATTAGAAATACACCCAGCAACTGTAATGCATATTCTTTTGATTGTAGCTGTTATTGGTGGTCTCGTATTAGGTGGCTACTTTTTATTTGGAATATCTGATAGTACACCAGAACTATTAGACTACTCTATTCAAGTAGATAATACAGATGTTAATCCAGGAGAAATGCTTTATTTTGTTAATAAAATTACAAATATGGGAGATAAAAGAAGATATGATATTTTTATAGAATTTAAAATAATAAATAAAGATACATTAGATGAAATAACATCTTGGAGTAAAACATTTGCAATAGATGTTGTTGTTGACAAACCAGAATCTGTTCTTATTCCTGCAAATACTAAACCAGGAAAGTATTTATTACATGGAGAGGTTCATTATGGAGATATGAAAAATAAGGCATCTAACAGCTTTAAAATCCTTTCTACAGGTTCTCAACCAAGTTGTTTTGATAATATAAAAAATCAAGATGAACTTGGAATTGATTGTGGTGGAACATGTAATACATGTGAAACATGTTATGATGGAATCCAAAATCAAAATGAAGAAGGAACTGATTGTGGGGGAATATGTAATACATGTGAAACATGTTTTGATAATATAAAAAATCAAGATGAAACAGGAATAGATTGTGGTGGAGTTTGTAATATACCATGTAGTGGAGAAGATAGTGAAGATGATAATGATTATAAAAAAGATTATGATAGTGATGTGGATGAAGATTATAGTTATACACCAAGTGTTTATGATGGTGGTAAAGCAAATATAGTTGAACAAATAATAGAAGCAAAAGAATTAGCTAAAACAAATCCAGGCAATGCATTAGGTATTTGTAATAATTTAGTGGTTAAATCATCAACAGACAGCTGTATTACCAGTGTTGCTAAAATTAGTAATCAATCTAGTTATTGTTATCAAATTAATAATGACAAAAAATTAGATGCGTGTTACATGTATTTTGTAACAAATTATAATGATTATACATTATGTGATAGTATTGTAAATGATTTATATAAAAGTAGTTGTGATAATCTGAAAAAATTAGCTAATCTGCAGAAAAATTATGGAGAAAAAACAGAACCAGGAACACAACAAGGTAGTGGTTCACAAGTTGTACTGCCTGGAGATATAAAACCAACATCATCTCCAGATCCAGTTGGTGTTCCATCAAGTAGTGGGGATTTATTTAATAATGTTAAAGTACAACAAATTGATGCAACATCTTATGTAATTACATGGACAACTGGTACAAGTGAAAAAAGTGTTGTTAAGTATGGAACAAAACCACATCTACTTAAAAAAACAGAATTTGATTTTACTTCTACTAAAAATCATGAAGTTACATTAAGTAATCTTGATCCTGCTAAAAAATATTATTTTGCAATGAACACTGTTATAGCTAATAATATAGTTGAGAGTGATGTTTATGATTTAAGTACTGGAAATAAATGGATTGTTACATCAGAGCCAGTTCAAGAACCTTCACCTCTTGAACCTACTCCTGGACCAACTCCATCTCCACAACCTGGTCCTGAACCTACTCCAGATCCTACACCAACTCAACAAATACAATTTAACAGTATGAAAGCAATAAAAGTTGGTTATGGCACATATAAAATAAGTTGGACAACTAATTTTGCTACAGCAAGTATTCTAAAATATGGAAAACATCCAGATGTATTAGTAAATGTTGAATCTGATGCAGAAGAAAAAACATCACATAGTATTACTATTTCTAGTTTAGAATTAAACAAAAAATATTATTATCAAGTTGCTGGTATTGTAAATGAAATTGCAATTGGTAGTGAAGTTGAAAGTTTTGATGTAGAAATTTAAGTCTTTTCCCTATTCTGTTATAGGGTGGGAAGAAGGGGTTCTTGGAGGATTGTATTGTTTGTGAAGGTTCTTTTAATTAATTTGAAATTACTAACTGAATTTATTTTAAGTATGAAAAAACAACAACAATAATATAAAAATAAAAAATTCAGTAGAAACACACAAAAATAATCCAGACTTCATCGAGATTATTGAGCTTCCAAACAAGTTTGAAAGTACTCCGAATCTAGTTAAAAAAGGATTTTTACTAAAAAACATTTTTCTAACTGAAATATTTAATTTGACTCTATTTTCTCCGGAAAATTTCCAAAGAAATTGGAAATATTTCATATATAATTTGTATTCTGAAAATTTTCTGACTAATTCCGAAAAACTTTCAATCTCGTCGGAGAATTTACAAAAAATATTCAATCAAACTTATTAAGAAGTTAGTTTATAAAAAATTAAGTGCCTAATGTGGCACCTGCTGAAAAGCAAATAAAACCTCACCAAATATATTATTATCAAAACAAATATATAAAATTTTTGTTTTGGGATATGCAATGCCAGAGTAAGCCTAATGGTAAGGCACCTGTTTGAAAAGCAGGCGAGACCTCACCGTCCCTTGCGGGTTCAAGGTCAATGGGGGTTGATGAAATTCCCGTCTCTGGCGCATTTTATCCTTTTTTAACTGGCCGACAGGCTACTTTTGTTCTGTTTTTAATTTATTAAAAAGAAAAAATTCATGAGCTACATTGGCTTCGCCCTAGTTAAAAAAAAAATCTATCCAATATAAGACATTTCACTCTTTAATTTGCCTTTTAGCTTATTAATAGCTGTATCATTACTAACTTCTGCTAATTCTTGAGTTGTTTTTAGCATCTCTTTTTCTAATCCTGTAATTTCTTTATCTAATTCTTTCAAATTTACTTTCAATGCTAACTTTTTCTCTAAAATTTTTAGAATTTCTCTTGCTCCTTTCACTCCTAAATACATTGGATGACCAATTGTCTCTGCTAATAAAGCAATTGCATCTATTTTTGCTAATCCTACTAACAAACCAGTAACACCAACTATTGGACCAACAACACCATATATTTTACTTGTTGCTTTTGTATTAGTTGTATATTTCTTAACTATTTTCTCATTATTACCTGTACAATATACTTTTGGAGTTTTTGGAACATCTTGTAGTCCTATCCCCCCTAAAGTAATTATTTCTTTACAACCAGTTTTATGACATAAATCTAAGATTGCTTCGCAAAATTCATAAGAACTTTCTTCATCAATGGGTTGAACATCTCCAACTAGCATAATTAAATCATTTTTCTTTTTGTCATTGAATTTTTTATAATAAATATTAATTGAAGATAACTCTACTAAGTTTTTATCATTAACAAAAACTGAATGAGGCATTGTATTAGAAAAAACACTATATAATTTCTTTGCCTTAAGATCATCAACTAGAAAATCAACAACTACTTTACCAACATTACCCATACCTGGCAATCCCTCTAAGAAAACAGGATTGTTAAACTTTGGTAAATTTTTTTCTTTTAATGTTAATTTCCATTTCATTTTTGTTATTTAAGATAGGTTTTCGTTACGAAGAACGAACAACGAATAACCTTTATTTTATAATAATCCTTGCTCCTTTCTTTCCTTTTCCTTAACTTCCCTTCTATACTTCCCATATTTATCATCTGGAGAGTACTTAGGTGGTTTAGGATCAATTGTAGTCTTCCCACAACATTCCTCTTTCATAGTATAACCATGTTCAGGACATTTCTTAATATGTTTCATGTTATAAAAGTTAGGGGTGGTGTTTAAATAGTTTTTGGCTGATTAGGGTTATAATTTATAGATAATTAATAAGTACAAATAAAAAATATAAATTCATGAGCTACATATCGTCAGGAATCAGTAAAAAAAAGAATTATAGATTTAGAAAAAAGAATTATACATCTAAATTCCTTACTTCTTTAGCATGCTCCTGTATAAACCTTCTTCTTGGTTCTACTTGGTCACCCATTAATATAGTAAAGATTTCATCAGATACAACTGCGTCTTCAATTACTACTTTTTTAAGAATTCTACAATCAGGGTCTAGAGTTGTATCCCATAATTGATCAGGATTCATTTCACCTAAACCTTTGTAACGTTGACTATTAACATTTTCTTTGCCTATTTCTTTAATCTTTTTAAATAATTCTTCTTCTTTGTATATGTAAAACTGTGATTTTCCTTTTTTCAATTTATATAATGGTGGTTGAGCAATATAGACATGACCATTTTCAATTAATTGTGGCATATACCTATAAAGGAATGTAAGAATTAAACAAGTAATATGTGCACCATCAACATCTGCGTCTGTCATAATTATAATTCTGTGATATCTTAATTTAGCAAGATTAAATTCTTCTCCAATACTAGTACCTAATGCAGTAACTAAAGTAACAATTTCCTGGCTAGATAGAATTTTATGTAATCTTGATTTTTCAACATTTAATATTTTTCCTCGTAATGGAAGAACTGCTTGGAATTTTCTATCCCTACCTTGCTTACAAGAACCACCTGCTGAATCTCCCTCTACAATAAAAATTTCACATTTTGATGGATCTCTTTCCTGACAATCTGCTAATTTTCCAGGTAGACTACTGCCTTCTAATGCTGATTTTCTTCTTGTTAAATCTCTTGCTTTTCTCGCTGCTTCTCTTGCTTTTGCAGCTGTTATAAATTTCTCAACAACTTGCCTAGCAATTTTAGGATTTTCTTCTAAAAATGTGTTTAAGCCAGTATGAACAATACTATCAACAACACCTTTCATCTCACTATTACCAAGTTTGGTTTTTGTTTGCCCTTCAAACTGTGGTTCAGGTAATTTAACAGAAATAACAGCTGTTAAACCTTCTCTAACATCTTCACTTGTTAATTTCACATCTTTGATTTTATTTTTTTCTGCATAATTGTTAAATGTTCTAGTTAATGCTGTCTTAAATCCAGATAAATGAAAACCACCTTCAATTGTATTAATATTATTAGCAAAACTAAACATATTTTCTTGATATCCGTCATTATATTGCATAGCAATTTCAACAACATTACCATTTTTTTCTCTCTGAAAATAAATTGGCTCTGATAAAGGAGTTCTATTCTTATTTAGATATTCAACAAAACTTACAATTCCACCTTCATACTGGAAAATATGTTCTTTTCCTGTTCTATCATCTGTAATTGTAATTTTTAATCCTTTGTTTAGAAATGCAAGTTCTCTTAATCTTGAACTTAGTGTATCAAAACTATAAACTGTTTCTGTGAATATTTCAGAATCAGGTAAAAATGTAACAGTAGTTCCATGTTCTTCTGTTGAGCCAATCTCTTTCATTTCTTTACTTACTTTACCACGTTCAAATTCCATTTCATACATCTTGCCATCTTTTCTAACAACAACATTTAACTTAATAGATAATGCATTTACACAACTAACACCAACTCCATGTAAACCACCTGAAACTTTGTAAGCACCCTTATCAAATTTTCCACCAGCATGAAGTTTTGTTAATACTATTTCTAAAGCAGGCCGATTAAATTTAGGATGAATATCAACTGGGATACCTCTTCCATCATCTACAACAGTTATTGAATTATCATCATTAATTGTAACATTAATTTCAGTACAATGGCCAGCTAAAGCTTCATCTACTGAGTTGTCAACAACTTCATAAACTAAATGATGGAGCCCTCTTACACCAGTACTACCAATATACATTGCAGGTCTTTTTCTAACAGCATCTAGACCACCTAATACTTGGATCTTCTCTGCTTTATAGCTTTCATTTTTATCTGTATGTGTACTATTCTCTTTTACGTCGTTAGAAGTATCATCTTCAGGTTCTGTAGTATCTTTTTCAGGTTCTGTAATCTCATCTTCAGGTTCTACAGGAGTAGTTTCTTCAGTATTCTCAGAAGTATTAGTTTCTTCAGTACTATTAGTCTCTTCACTATTATTAGTGTCTTCAGTATTATTAGTGTCTTCAATACTATTTGGAGTATTTTCTTCAGTATTCTCGGGTGTCTTTTCTTGGTTATTTTCTTCCATTTTTATTTGTTTTTTTAGTGAATTATATGTCTTTTTTAGGTATTTTTTACTAAAATACTTGTTTTTTCAAAAATAGATTTTCTCGACGAGAAAAAACATCTTAATTTACTAAAATTGAATGTGTTTTTGTTTATAAACTTTTTGATTTTCAAGTATAATATTCATGTCAAAAACAACATGGCTGTGTGAGAAAATTACAACATTGGCCAGGCGAGACGAAGTCGAGTAGGATATTTTCTCAAAGAAAATGTCCGTCTGTGCCAATCTTGTTGTTATTTTCTTAATATATATTAAAAATTCAGTAGAAACATGGACTCCATCCCTAGTAAAATTAAAAGAAAAAGTCCGTCTGTGCCTTGGTTGTTGTTGTTTTTTACTGAGAATTAAAAAAAATTACAAGAATAAGGCCCTAGCAGTGATGATTTCTCTATTAATTAAAACAAAGAATATCTAAAATTATCAAAATAAAAATGTCCTAAAACAAAGTAATACCACTAAACCAATAAACTATTACCCAGAATAAGGCTATAATACCTAATTGTATTAGCCATGCAATTACAGCTCTAAACCATCCAATTCTAAACATTACTTTATAGACTAATAACAAGATCACGAATGATAATAATCCTGCAAAATTATCAACTTTCAACCCAATGATATAACTTAAAACAGCAACAACCATATTTACTATTATTGCTTTAATCCAATTAGATTTTCCCTCTAACATTTTAACAGCAATGTTCAATGGTATTGCAGAAATTGCAAAAGTTAATAACAAATAAAGTAATTTTGAAATCATAATATTTCTTGATATGTTCTTATTTATATGTTTTTTGAGAAAAAGTCTTATTTTATGAATTAGAAGAAAATCCATTCATCCATGGCAGGGCTCACGGACTTTTTGCTTTGCAAAAAATCCTATTCAGCTCGTTACACTCGCTTCATCAGCCCGCCATGAATGGATTTTTAGATTGGTGTTTTCTAAAAATCCAACAACAATGACGCAGATGGGGGGAGGGTTGGCTCCTCTGGAGTCCCCCATAAGACAAATCGTTTACAATTTGACTGTCTGCTGTCTTTGTTGTTGTTGGATTTTTGATTTTTAATTATCTATTTTTATCATTTCACCAATCTCTACTTTACAATAAAAACAACATATAAACACACATAAAGTTATGAAAAGGATTATATATTAGCTAATCTAGTACCTAGATATAATACAATTTGGCACATGTTAAGCTTTTCAAGTTTAACAATTCAAAAAGTGGAGGTAAATAAAATGGCAGACAAATTAAGTTTCTATGATGTAAAGGGTAAAACTAAATTTGAATCAGACAAATATGAAATCAAAGTAAGAAAAGGTCGAAAATTTGCAGTTGCAGATGCCCCATCAGGTATTAAAGCATGGAGAATCCTAGGAAGAGCATAAATTTATGCTTTCTTTTTAATTTTTTCTTTTAATTATTAAATTATAATGCTTTCTCAAAATTAACTATTTTTACCACCTATTTTAGGTAAAAAGGCCATAATTGTTATCAATCGGTAAATAAATTATATAAATGGTGGGATGATTCTTTGTATATATATGAATTTGGGGGATTTTAATGAGATTTAGGTGGCAAGAAGTATCTACATTGATTAGTTCTGCAGTACTTGGTGCAGCTGGTATGTTTACAGCAGGTGCTATTGGTTGTTTTGGTGAAAATGCACAAACCACAATAATTGATTATATTTCTCCTGAAACTGCAAATATTGAAACAATACCAGATAAAACAGCAGAAACATTAACATCTAAAGTTGATAAACAAATACATGATGCTGCCATAGATACTGGAAATAGAGACAATACCCCACAAAACCCAAGTGATATTGAAAAAGTAATAATAGAAAATCCAAATAATCTAAGCACACAAGATGATAGTAATTTAACCAAACATATTAATTATAAGCATAATAATGTGGTTATTCCATTTACTGGTTTATTAGAAAATAAATACTTTGAAAATTTTCTTATTAATTCTGGAATCTATAAATCCATGCTTAATATGCATATATCCCAATTATTAGAATCAATCCCAGCAGAGTTATTACCAAGAGAACATACTAACAAATATTTTGAAAAGTTCTTTGAAGCATATTACAAAGAGATTAGAAAAAAAAGAAGAGAAATGGGTGTAGTAAGAGATTTTTTCTGCAGAGTTTATGATGAAAAAGCAGCAGCAATATGTAATAATTTTGAAGATCGTGCTTTATTTTTCCCTCAGCAATTATTTGTTATTGATAAATCTGAATTTAAAGCTTATTATTTTGATTTTTCTACTGAAATTGATCTAAGCAAAATAATTGTAAGTGTTGATGGAAGAAGAACAGCATATGATATAATTGAAGAACCAGGAGAAATAGTAGTTAAAACAAAATCATATAAAACCAGAGCAAAAGCAAGACCAACATTAGATGAAATAATTGATGGAAATGATCATGAAGTTAGTGTAATAGGAGTAAAAGAAGTTCAGAAACAATATTCAACTACCTTTGCTCATGATAATCTAATGATTTACTTTGATGATAATATGAATCCTGTTGCTTATTCAAAAGATGCTGGTAAAACACAAAAACTTTACAATTCAAAAAGATCTGAAAAAATTGCGAGAGCAATTAAAAAAGCTTTCTTAAAAAGAAAACAACAAAATGAAGATTCAGAAGGGACAATAGTTGCCCCTGAAATGATATATTCAGTTGCAATTGGTGAAGATGAATATAATCATTCAAAAAAAAATAAAACATCAATTACACCAAATGGAATATTGTGGGTAGATAAGATGGAATTTAGCCCAACTGAATACTATAGAGCTTATTATGAAATGTTTTACAAAGATAATCCTAAAAAATATGAAGAGAAAAAAGATGCAGGTAAAAAATATGGACCTAGATTAATATCATTTAACGGACCACTTGAATTCCATGATTTAATTGCATTTCATGGAACTGCTCCAAATGTGCAATGGAGTGTTGGTAAAGCAGAATCATGGGGATGCTTAAGAATGTATAATAACGAAAGAAACAGTAAAAGAGAAGGAGATCATATCCTAGATTTATTTGACAGATTAATTAGTACAAAATATAAAGGTCTTGGTGTGCCAGTTGTTATTGTACCTTAACTACCATCTTTCTTATACACATATGCACCCTTTCTTGTGCCTTCTTCGATATCAGAAATATAAGCAATTTCTTTTCCAGATCTTCCTGTTAATAACCCATTTAAAACAATAGTTGCAGAATCCCCACTAATACTTCTCTCAGTAGTAATTGTGTTCACACCCCTACCTAAACCCCTTAATTTTGAACCTGTTCTTCTTTCACTCATACAACCAGATATACTAACCAAGGCAGGTTTCTGATCATTGTTTAATTTTTTAATAGCTGGATAATTCCAAGGTCTAAATACACCTCTTTTGATACCTTCTTCATCTGTGCTAAAACTAAACCCAGAATATCTTCCACCATATGTATGTGAACTTGTATGGAATACATCATAACCACCTTTTGCAAATTCATTAGCAGCATCTTGAGCAGTATATACTACAGTCATTTCAACTTCAACATCACTGCCATCTTTTGTTTTGTATTTTTTAGGTGAAGATCGTTTTATTTTTCTGTCATCAGCTAAAACACCATTGCTGTCATAAGTCATGGGAACAATCCTACCACCACTTTGTTTTTCTCGTGAAGCACCAGGTGCATATAATATTCTTATTTTACCATCATCCACCATATTCTCAAAATCAGGATGTAATTCTATGTAACCACCTTGTTCTTTAATTAAATCAGGGTTAACAAAAGCATCTACAAAATCAAGATCTGTTGATGGTGATATTGTTGGACCTATAAGTTTTTCTACTGAATCTTCACCAGATATAAGTGCTTTTCTTGAAGGAAAATCAAAATATCTTCTATATAAATTATATTCACTTTCTGAAACTCTTTCACTAGGGTAAATAGATTTGTCCTGTCTAAATGTTATTGGGAATGTTACTTCTTTTTCTTTATCAGGATCAACTGCAACAACTTTTTCTAATTTGCTTGTAGGTCCAGTATCACCTTTTGGTTTGTCTTCAAAAGATTTTTTAATAAGTTCCAAAGGGGCTTCTTGTTTTCCATTAGATGCTTCTGCAAATTTAATACTAGTATGTTTGTATAGTTCTCTCCCTTTTCTAACATTAGTATCACCAAAAATATCTGAAATAATTTCTCCTTTCTCAAACTTAATCTTAACCTCTGCATCAGTTGACTTACCTTCTACAACTATTCTACCTTGAGAAGAGCTAAGAATCGCATTTAATGATTCTTGTCCAAAAAAACCATCAACACCAATTTTATTCCCATCTAAAACTTGTGTTTCCTGCCAGTCTTTAACTTTTGCAGATGTTTGTTTATCATAAACTCCTGTTTGTTTAGAACCAACAACTTTTTGTATATTAAGAATATCATTATATTTTCTTGAACCTTTTGATGCTTTATCTCCAGGACTAAAATAACCTCTGCTTGGAAAATCCATAAAGTCCTTTACATTTCTGCCTAATGCTTTTTCATGCTGTACATACGCCCCTGGAGACATACTTGTTTTAACATTTTTACCATGAGTTATAATTCCATCTTTTGTAAATCCAACATATTCAGAAGTTGAATAAAGTGGCTTTTTCATGATTTTTTCTTGGTTAGGAAAAAATAATCGTGTTGCAAATTTATTATGGGGTGTTATTTCAACACCATTAACAGATAAAGTTTTTTCATCTGATTTACCAGAATAAAGATATAATCTTCTGGATGAACTAACATCATCATAATCATCAACAATAAATTCTCCTTCTAAATAAATTCCCTTCCTTCCCCTATATGGATCAGGTCCATAACTTTTTACTTTAGTAATTCCTTTGTTGTCTGTAGTGTAATATTCATAGCCACCTATTGTTGTAGCTTTTACTTTTTTAATTTTTGCACCATGACCTTCAATTATAGGCGCGACTCTGTGTACTCTAGTTGCCCCACCAGATTGAATATTATAAGCAGTTGCATATTTATCATGCACTGTAATGATTGGAGGGACCCTTACCTTTTTACCAGCAATATCTACTTTCTCCCTCTCAAACTCGATTCCTTCAACTTCCCCAATTCTTCCAGTAAAAGAAGATGGTCCAACTTCAATATCTCTTGCATCCCTTACATTAATTTCTCTTATTTTTCCTTTTTTAATAGAAATTCTACCATTATCACCATTAATTTTAATATCTCCTTCCAAAGGAATTGCTTTTCTCAGGTCTTCTTCAACTATTTTTTTAGATTCTGCAAATTCATCTCCTACACTTTCTAATGTTTCTTCTTCAATTGTTAAAGCTTGAACTATTTCATTATCACCATAAGCACCTACAAAATCATTCCAACCTTTACCTAAACCAGCCAAAGCTTTTTTAGCCACTTCCTTCTCTTTTGCTGTTTTAAAAACTTCTATTTCTTTTTCTTTTTTATATTTCAATATTAACTTAAGTTTCCCATTACTAGTAACTTCCATTGCATACTTATCTTTTGCACTACCTTTTTTTAAATCATAAACATTAATTGTAGATCCTTTGCACTTTAACTTACCATCTGATGAGAAAGAGATAATATTACCACTAATTGCATTAACATCAACACCTTCTGCCCGAAGATATTTTGAAAAAATAATTTTCCCCTGTATATCATTATTAATATATTTCCCATTGTTCTTTATTAAATATTTCTTTGTTATTGCCCTATCCTTTGATGTTAGTGGATGTAATGTTAAAAGATGTGATGCAAGTATTTCCCTATCATTTAAATCATTAAAATTTACATCATTAAGATATTTTCTTGCAACTTTATGATTATCACCAGAGATACTAAGTGGAAGCATAAACCCTCTGAGATATTTTTTCATCAATACTCTGTCGGGGTTTTTTGTTTCTAAAAAATAATTCTTTGCACCTTCTGGATAAAAAAGCATTTTATTTGGATTGGCTTTAAAATAACTATAAGCTATTTGTGGCCTTGTTTTTAAAAATTCATCACCTAATGTAGTAATTGTATATTCTGGATCAAATGAATAAGCCAAATCAGGATCAGTAAAGATTAAGTCTGGAACATCAGCAATACTACAATCAGGCGGACAACCAGGATTTAAAGCTAAAGCATTGAAAGAAAATAGAATTAAAACTATTAAACTAATAAGTGTAAATATTAAAATTGAATATTTATTTATTTTTGAATTCATTTTTTATGTGTCAATTTCTTTTATTTTATGTATTAATTAAATTTTTGTTTTAATTTTAATCCTTACTCTAATTCTTTATATGCTTCTTCCTCTACAAACAAAGTCATTTCTTGTTCACCAACATAACCATTTTGGTCTACAACAGTAATCCTGATTGTATGTTCCCCAATGTTTTCTTCAACAGGAATAAAACCAATTATCCCTGTTTTTTCATCAATATTAAATAAATCAGTATCATCGTAATAAGTAAATATAGTTTCTTCTGCTTCAGTTATTTCTCCAAGCTCTTCATCTGAATTAACTCCAGCAATAACTTGATAACTATATACATCCCCAATATATGCTGTTTGATAATCAATATATTCAATAGTTGGCTCATTAAATGATTTAACAACGTCTAACATCATTTTTTCTGCTCTCATTTCTTCATCTTCACTAACAATACCAATTGTAACTATATAACTTCCAATGTCAGTTTCAGCAGGTGTAAATTGTATTAATCCTGTTAGTTCATCAATTTCAAATAATTCAGTATTATCATAATATCCTTTGATATTACCAACAGCCTCTACTTGATAGCTATACAAATAACCTGCTTCTGTTACCTGCTTTGGGATTGGCAATAAATCTAATGCATCTTCTTTATACTCATCTTCAATATCAAAGAAATGTACAAACATAAAAGTTACGTTATCTCCACCATATTCTTCCTTTGTGAAAAAATAAAGAATTTGTGAAGTATGGTCAGGAACAGGATCAAGACCAATAAAATTACCTTCTTCATCAGATTCATGGAATACAATGCCATAATCCTCAACTTCTGCTGTTTTTACTACAATATCATATATTTCTGTTAAATCCCTAATACAACTTAAACAGATAAGATTATCATTTGCTGCTTGATATTCTGAATATTCTTTTGCAGCTTGATATAGTTCAGGATAAATAGATTGTACCTCAGTTTCAAATAAACTCCATGTCTTAATTGTTTCTCCAATTTTAACTTCAATTGGATAAATCATCTTAACAATAATATTGTCTTCATACATTTCTGAATTAACTTCCAATTGTAATGGCTGAGCTGTAACCTCATAATTTAAATTTGAAAAATCTAAACAATCTAAAACAAATGATTTAATCCTTAATGAAAGCTGTTTTTGAAGCTCATCTTTTGTTGGAATAACAGATTCAGAATCATAAACATAAAAAGGAATATTAAAAAATGTACTATCGCCAAGATCATTAGTAACTGTAAAAGGCATTGATATTAAACCACCATCTTGATTTGTTCTTACTTCCTTGAATCCACCTTGAACAGAATTCCATATGATTGCTTCTTTTGTTGCTTGCTCCATACATGATGTGACATAATTATATATTGGCTTTAGTTCATTAGGAACATCTTGTATTTTTGTAACCCGAACTCCTTGAGTAAGATAATTTTGAAAATAAATACCTAAACTAAATAAAATTAAGAAAACCATACCTATTATGATGAATAATGTAATTGCGCCTCTTTTATTCATATATATTAATTATTATATAATATGTTTATATAGTTTTTGGTAGATATATATACATATTTTCTTTTTTATACATTATTGGTGATTTAAATCCAACAACATTGGCCGGACGAGCCGATAGGCGAGTAGGATTTTTCGAACAGAGTGAGAAAAGTCCGTCCGTGTCATTGTTGTTGTTGGATTTGTTATTGACATACTAAGAAAATAAAAACCTTCAATAGAAACATGTCCTCCGGACCTAGTAAAAAAAGAAAAATTAAGAATATTATAATGCTTTATTAAAAACAAGACCTAAATATCTCTTTGCCCAACTGAAATATATTATAAATACAAGAAGATTAATGAACATTCTAACATTAAAAGGAATAAAATTCATGTATATTGCAATCTGTGATAATAAGAATAGAACAACTAAAGTAAGAGCAGTAATTATTATATAGGGCAATATGAACAAATAAATCTTTTTGAAAGTTACCTTAAAGAAACTTTTTAATTTACCCAATACGAATAATGCATTAGCACTATGAGTTATATAAATTATCGCTGGCAATATGACAAGAACAAAGAACCATGCTTGAATTTTAGCAACCACATAATTCGCTGTAATTGCAAAGAATAATATAAATAATAACATTAAACAAAAATTCAATATACTTAAGTATAAAACTTTTTTAAAATCTAATTTTTTATTGAATATCTTAGCCCAAATTAAGCCCTTGAAAAAACTGAAATTTGCTAATAACAATATAAATATTAAAGCAGTGAAGATCCCAAAAACATATAGTGATGATTTAATTTGTTGGCCCATAACCATTAATGCTTCTAAAGGTAAGTTTTGCATACCCTCGACAAAACTATTTGTTTGGAATAAAAAAGTTGCTTCAGGTAAAATATATTTAATAAAAATTGCTAATGAGAAAATAAAGATAAAATAGTAAATTAAATCATATACAACTGTAAATAAATATTGCGGTAAATTCTTTTTTCTAAAGCAATCTAAGCTTTTAATGAATAATGAATTTTTTATGTGCATGTTTAATATCCCCTGTTTATTCTTTGTAAAGTTTTATGTGTTTATATATTTAATGGGTTTTGAAGGTTAGGATGGTATGGAATGTTTAGATGGTAAAGAACCTTCCTTACCTTCCAAACTCCAAACCTTCCTAGCTCTTATAATAATTAGCTGGCATTTGACCACAACTATAATCTCCATTATCAACATCAATTATGAATTCTTCTCCACCTAAGACATTACATATAGGCTTAACATACTTATCATTATCTAATATTTTCAAACAAACATGATCAAATCTACATTCTTGTTTTTTAAAGTTAGTACCATCACCATCACATACAAAAGTTGTTTCATCTCCTGCATAATGGATTCTATGAACTCCTAAAGGATTGTTTACAGCAAACTCATCCATCCAACCATATGCACCAGTATATTCTGATCCAAATGATTTTTTCTTTGTACAATGATTGTATAAATAAACAATACCATGTATTGGTCCAATTGTTTGTAAAGTAAAAGAATATCTAAATGCATTTTCATCTACTACTTCTTTTTCTCCACCTAAAGTTACAATTACTTCTCCTTCATCTAAATAACCAAGATTAAAGCCAAAATTATGTTCTTGTGTTATTGTTAATCCTGAAATAACATCAGTTTCACTCTCACCAGTATTATAATAATCCATTGTACAAACAGAATCATACAACCAATACTCTAATCTTGAAAAAGCATTTTCAGTCCAATCATCTAATAAAGTTCCAAAAACACTTTCT
Organism: Candidatus Woesearchaeota archaeon; assembly: GCA_018657385.1. Taxonomy (GTDB): domain Archaea; phylum Nanobdellota; class Nanobdellia; order Woesearchaeales; family DSVV01; genus JABHXF01. The sequence continues at coordinate 38,750 of JABHXF010000009.1, forward strand.
ACTCTAGATCTAAACTCAAAATTAAGATTATCATATGTTGCATCCATTTTTTTTTGTGCTCCTGTACATTCTGGACCAGCATAAGCTTTTTTGTCACATGCTTCAATTGTCTTTTCAATATAACCAGTTGGATCACCAGCACATCTTTTTAAGCCATCGAAAGTAGTACAATAAATACTTCCTTCTGATTCATGAACACATCCTTTAACATTATCACACTTTCTTTTTGCACAATCTCCACCAGAAGCAGCATCTGCTGCAGTACATCTTTTACCATCTGCAGTTGCATAAACATAACCTTCTGTTCCTTGGAAAACACTATGATGTTTAAACGTAAAAGAAGCTTTACCAGCATCGCAATTATCATCATCTTCACAAACAAATACATCTCCCTCTGTATCTAACCCACCTATTTTAGATGATGATTTTTGTTCTTTAGGTTTTTGTTCTTCTTTTGTTTCTTCTTTCTTTTCTTCTTCTTCATTAGGTGAATTTAGTGGTACAGTTTTAGTTACAGCCATACTATCTTTAGCAAGTTGGCCTAATTTATTGTATTTGTTAAGATCATCTCCTAAATTATTAGCCATTGTACAATCATTTTTTTTACATACTAATATTACCTTACCTTCCTGATCATAATAAGCAGTTTCATCATCATCAGTAAGGGAAAAATCAAAACTAACACCCTTTTTATCTCCAGACTTTTCATTTAAAGTATAACCTTTTCCCTTTTCCCCATCAACATAATAGATTAACTTTTCCTGAGCTTCTTCTTCACCATCATCAGCATCTTCTTCTTCTTCTCCTGGAGTGTTTGATTTTGGTGGTTTAGCATAAGTGTCTAGTTTCTCTTGATTATTCTTTGCAGTTTTTTTAAGTTGATTTGCTTCTTTAGTTAATTTATCTGCAAGTTCTATTTTTCCTTGCTTTTTAGCTTCTTCTGCCGCTTTTTCATAATCATTAGCTAATTCCTTTACTTTTTCATTGTATTCTTCTAACTCTGTTACTAATTCCTTTCTTTTTTCCTCATCAGGGGACACAGTAAGTACAAATGAAAGTTCATCAGAAAGTTCAGTAATCTTTTGATCATATTCATCTTTTTTCTTGTCTGCATCTTCAATTGCTTTTTCTAAATTCTCAATTGGTTGTTCTTCTTCAGATGCTTCATCTTCCCCATCTTCATCATCATCATCATCCTCATCTTCTTCTACATTTGATTCAGGTGGAGGAGCAGGTTCAGTAGAAGGATTTTGTTGTGCATATCCTGTTTCAAATGCACCAACCATTTTATTAAAATCATCTTTATCTTTTGGTTCCATCTCAGTGTCCATCATTTGTTTACATTGATTTGCATTACCACATTCACGTTCATCACCACCCATAATAAAAGGTTTTTTTGCATAAGCTTTAACTAAAGTTGCTTTACCAGAATCATCAACCTTAAATTTAACTTTAAGCTTCCCAGTACCAGCTTCTTTGTAACCTTCATAATTACCTTCATCATCAACAGGATATAATGTAATTTCTTTCATCCCTTGACCAATAGTAATTGGATTACCATTTTGTGTTACAGGTTCATCTTTCCAATCTGCCATTCCTGCCAGATTACTTTGATAGCTAGGACTATAGAAAACTGCCATTGAAAATAGAAACATGACTAGTACAATCATGCTTACTGCCTTTCTAAAATGCTGTTTTGGCATTAATTAACCCCTTTTATTCACTCTTTTTATTATAATAATACTATATTAAACCAAAATTAATTGATTTTTATTTATTATTCATTTATAGATAAATCTATCTATATCAAACATTCTGTAGAAATTGATTTATAAATTTTATTATAGATATATGCAATAATATGATTTTTTATTAATATATGAATAAAAAACAACAACCAAGGCACAGACGGACTTTCTTCGAAAGTCCTATTCGCCTCGCTTTGCTCGTCTCATCTGGCCATGTTGTTTTTTGTAGATCTAAAAAATTTAATTGATTCAATTAACAGCCATAATCGCCTTCATCAGTGATTACAAACTCATCTCCACCTAATTGAGTGCAAATAGGTGCAGTATATTTTTCTTTTTGTGAATCTGTCCAAGTATCCACGTCCATGATTTTCAAACAAACATAATCAAACCTACATTCTGTATCAATTTCATCACATATAAAAGTTGTTTCATCACCAGCATAATGTGTTCTATGAACACCCTTAGGATTATTCACAACAAACTCATCATTCCAACCAATTTGTCCAGTTGCTTTGCTTTCAAAAGATTTTTCAGAATCACATTTATTATAAAGATAAACAATACCATGCAGTGCCCCAATTGTTTGAAGACTAAATGAATATCTATAAATTCCTTCATCAACGATTTCTCGTTCACCACCAATTGTTGCAATTATCTCTCCTTCATCCAAATATCCTAAATTAAAACCAAAATTATGTTCTTGTGTTATAGTTAGTCCTGAAATTACATCAGTTTCACTACTTCCAGTATTATAATAATCCATAGTACAAACAGAATCATACAACCAATATTCCATTTTATTGAAAAAGTTTCCTGTCCAATCATCCAACAAAGTTCCAAACACACTTTCTACTCTAGATCTAAATTCAAAGTTTAATGTATCATAAACTTTATCCATTCTTTTTTGTGCTCCTGGACAATTTGGTCCTTTATAACTATTTTTATCACAATCTTCAATCATTTTTTCAATTGAATCAACTGGATTTGTTGCACATGCTTTTTCTCCTTGATATGTTGTACAAAAAGTATCACCATCATAATCATGTTTACATCCTGTTAATTTATCACATTTAACAGCTGAACAACCAGAATTAGGATTTGATGCTTCTGCTGCTGAACAAGGAACTTTTTTACCTTTTTCTTCTTTCACGTATACAAAACCTTCTGTTCCTTGGAAAACACTATCATGTTTAAACATAAATGAAGCTTTAGTAGGATCACACTCCTCTACTTTAGCGTCGCAAACAGCCAAATCACCATTACTATCTAAGCCAGCAATATTTTCAGGTGGTTTGTATTCTTTTTTAGCTTTTGCTGCTGCTTCAGCTTCTGCTTTTTTCTTTGCTTCTTCTTCTGCTTTTTTCTTTTTTTCTTCTTCAGCTTTCTTTTTCTCTTCTTCAGCTTTTTTCTTTTCTGCAGCTTCTTTTGCTTTTTCTTCTTCTGTTTTTTCTTTTCCTTCTTTCTTTTCTTCTTCAGCTTTTGCTTCTACTTCTTTAGCTTTTGCTGCTGCTTCTTTTTCTGCCTTTGCTTTTGCTTCATTCTCTTCTTTAACTTTTTCATCAATAACTTCTTCTTTCAATGCTTTTGCTTGTGGTCCTAATTCACCATCTTTATATTTAATTAATTTTGTTTTATCTTTTTCTGTATAACCAACAGGATCACCTTTAGCATCATAATAAATTGTTTCTCCTGTTTTTTTATTTTTAAAAGCTTTAGTATGTTCTCCTGCATCAACAACTTCATAAGTTCCTTTACTTGTTGTTATAATTTGTCCAGAAGTAAATGAAGCAGTCCATGGAGTTACTGGAATTATTGGAGTTGGTGAAACACCACCAGGCATTGTTCCTGATTTTTGTTTTAATTCCTGTTTCTTTTTCTGTTCCTCAACTAATTCTTTTGCTCCCTCTAGAACATCATTTCTTTCATTAAAATTCTGAACATCTTCTTGAGCTAATTTTGTTAAGAATGCAAGATTCATATCATCCTCTTCAATTGTATCAACTAAATCATCAAAATGATCATCTAAACCTTTACATAGTTTTGGATCACACTCTGTGTATGTAACTTGATCTTTATTAACACCTGCCTGAAAAGAATCAACTATACCTACAACTTTTCCTTTATTGTTAATAACAACATATTGGTTATCTATTTTAGTATTACCAAAATATAAGGATTCACCAGATTTTGGATTAGAACTAAATTTTTGATAAGTACTGCCACCATAAATTATATCCCCTAACTGAGGCGAATTAGGATAATAAACCATTTCAACTCTTTCATCTCCTTTACCAACACCAACTTTTACTTTTCTGACATTACCATCTTCGTCAAATGTTAGTGTTCTTGCATTATCAAAACTTTCAATATTTTTTTGTGAGCCAGTAAAACCACCCCAATTATTAGGATTAACTTCACCATCTCCTTCAGATAATATTGTCAATTCTGTTTCTCCTTCATTATTCTCAGAAAATTCATAAACATGTTCATCAGTATCCCAACCAGCAATTGCAACATAACATCTTTTTCCTTTACAAACGAAACCATCATCTTCAAAACTTCTACCTTGCATATCTTGAGAAATTCTTCCGTAAAGCAAAGCAATTTCTTTTTCTGATAATTTAGAATCTTTAAAAGCAGTTTCATAAACTCTTTGTGGAATTTCAACTTCATTCCCCCCTATATCTGTATATTTATAATGGGTTATTCCATCATCATCTACATGTGTTCTAATATATTTTCCAGACACCTCTGAACCTAATCCTTTTGACGAAGAACCAAGTCTAAGTTTATAGTTACTATGACCTAATTTCAAAGAATCTTTGTCTAGATAAGCTTTAACATCCCTCTGGATTAAGTCTAAAACAGCTCCAATTTGTTCTTTTGCAGATTCACATTTATCAGGAAATTGTGTACAATCTAGAGAACCAACAGATTTAATAACTCCAAAATTATCTACTACAACTTCTTTGTCTTCCCCATCAATTTCTACTTTACCTTTCCATCTACCTTGAGTTCCATCACCTACAAATTCAAAGTTTCTTCCATCAGTATCTTTAATATTTCTTTTCCCTGTTAGAGGGGAATAAGATGCAATTAATCCATTATTCATTTTAATTTCATATTCATCTAAAGCAGTGCCTGTTTTGAATTTATAGGTTAAAACCCCATTATATCTTAAATTTTCAAGACCTGTATTTTCATCAGACATGCCTCGTTGATAATTTTCTTCGAAAAATTCTAATCTATCAGAATCATCATCACCAACCCTAGGTCCGATTAGAGTATCTTCAGAATGTTTACTTCTAAAATCTTCATATATTCTTACAACTTTTTCACCATTAACAATGTCTACTGTAAAAACATTACCATCAACTGCACATGCAAAACTTCCACATTTCATTTTCATTGCTGCACCATTTAATGTTTTATCATCATATCTTGTTGCAATTGCTTCATACAATAATGCAACATCTTCTTCTTCCATAATTGTTTGATCTAAAATATTTTTAGAAGTATCAATCTTTGTCATTTGCATTAATTCATTATATGCACCTTTTGGAATCTTTAATTTTTTATCTTGATCTGATGTTGGATTTAAATAATATTCAACAATACCATTGTTTGTTTCTTTTTTGAATTTAGAGAAAAGCTGAGGAGTTATTGGCTCTGTTCCTTGAGCCATAAATTGTTTTAGTCTTAGTTCATCTCTCATTACCCTTAAATCAGCAACCATAGCATTTTGTGTTTGAGGATCTGCTATCCCACTTGGAACACATTTTGAATCTGCTATATTACCATAACATGAAACTTCTTTATTCTTATCTTTAGTTTTATAACACTTCTTTTCTTCACAATAATGCTTATTTCCTAAATCTCTGTCAATGATTCTTTGTTGGTATTCTTTCAAACTTAAAGTTCCATCTTGATCTGATTTAACATCTAAAAATATTAGAGCTGATTGAATTTCTTTAGCATCTCCAAACTCAAACTGGCCAGGTCCTTTATCTAATCCCTTTAAACCATCAATAACAGGATTCATTCCAGTGTCTGCTTCTGAAACATAACCAACTTTAATTGTATCAGCAACACCTGTTGCAGCTTCTTCAGCTACTTGTTGAGATAAACCAGGCACAGTTTTGGTTGGTGCTTCTGTTAGTGTTATTAATTTACCAATAACCTCACTAGGATCACCAGTTGTTAATTCTCCTGTTACCATACTTGCTCTATCCCCATTTTGATCATAACAATATTGTTTATCATAACAATAAACATTTCCTTTATTTGTTTCTACAATATCGTAAAATAATGTTTCATCTTCAACTTTAATAGTCAAAACAGTTCCAGTTACTGATGCAGTTCCTCCTGTTGCCTCAAATAGTTTAATAGGAGCTTTAGTTTCAACTACAACTTGAGAAACAATACTAACATCTGGAGCAGCTTGTAATGCAGCAGTTTTAGCAAAATCACCAATGTTTTCTTCAGCATATTGTTCTGTTATAACACCATTTTGATAAACATCTCTTCTTTCTTTCCCAAGTGCATCTATATATGCTAATGTTCCTGTTTGGAAAGGAACTATATTTCCATCTTCTTGTAAAATTTGCATATCACCACTCAAACTTTTAAAAATTCTCTGCCCATCATATGAACCCCCACCTATTTTTGTTCCAACAGGACTAAAAAATTCACCTTTACCCCCACCAGAAATAACAAGAATAGAATCTTCACCAGTAAATCTACCATTATCAACAACTTGATAATTTCCTTGATTATCTACAACTATGAATTCAGTGGTTACCTGCTTTGTTTTTTTATCAATACTTTTTTTTACATAAACTCTTCCTGATGGTGTTAAAAACTCAGTGGATTCAACACTAAAAAGACCATAACCATTATCAACCCCAAGAAGAATACCATCATTAGTTGTATCAACCATTTCTTTTTGTGCATTACGAAACTTACCAGCTGCAGAATTATCCTTCTCATCTAATTTTCCAGATAATAATGCATAACGTACTTTTCCACTTGCATCAAAACTTTTTACAGGAACAGTGGAACTAGAAGGCAACTTGAAATATTCTTTTCCCATCTTCAAACAAAAATTATTACTACCACAAGAATAAACTTGTTTTCCTGTTGCAGTAGAATATGATGTTGGTGTTGGTTTTTTAACATCTTCTGTTGGTTCCCACTTTTGTGTCAGTTTTACACCTGCACTTTTAAGTGAATCTGGAGTACCATCACTAATTGGTTTTGGTTTTTTTAATTTCAAATCAATAACTTGTTGTTGTGGAGCTTCTTCAATATATACTAAATCATCTGGTAAAATATCAGGTTCGTTTGCTAATTCCATAACTTGGTCATAATTAACCTTTTTTATAACCATACCAGTAGAGGTGATAACAACCTGCTCGCCGTTATTATTAACCATCATTAATTTACCTTCATTATCACGTTTATAACCAAACATTCCATCTACTTCAAGATAAGCACCATTCTTTTTTGTTTTAACCCTATATGTTTCAATAAATCCTAAACTATCAAGAACTATTTGGCCATTATTAAGTGTTAATGTTTGACCTTTAACTTGGTTTCCACTTAAATCATAAACTTCACCTGCAGTTGTTTTAAAATATTTTTTAGTTGACTTCCCACCAATACTTAATGGTGTAACATCATGTGTAACATCATCATTATCAAATAATAATGTATGTTCTTCAATACCTTGTGGAGTAACTTTCTGCAACTTGAATGTTTTTTTACCTGGATTAGAAATCTTTTTCCATTCTAAATTAGTAGAAAGATAATATAGATGACCATCAACACCCTCAATAACAGTTTGTTCCTGCCTTGCATCATCAATTGCACTTGATGGATGAAAAATATAAGGTATTCCAACAGGTTCAGGAGGAATAATTGAATTCTGCTTTTCAAGAGCTATTCTCATTGCTTTTTGTTGTGCTTCACTATATTTTTGTTCTTCAATATCATCTGAAGTTAAAACTTTATTCCCTTTATTAGTATCAACCCAAACTTGTTCATTATTACTATTAACTGTTAATATTTGCCCATTTGAATCTTTTACAAGTCCTAATTGAGAATCTCTTACAGTATATACACCATTTAATCCTGTAGGAACTAAAACATTATTAACATATCCATTTTTTGTTATCTTAACTTGGCCACCACCTAATGAAAATGATTGTGTAACAATCTCTGAGTCTAAGCCAATAACAACATTATCAGATCTTAAAAAATAATTATTACTTGTTTTACTACCAACTGTGATAGGTTTTATAGAAATTACTTTGTTAGCCTTGTCAATAATATAAGTCTTCTTTTTCTGAGTTGCTGTTGTATCAATAATAGTAACTCTCCTATCTGATGTTTTTGGTTGATATAATACTAATGGTTTTCCTGTTCCTAAAACATAAAGTTTCCCATCATTTCCTAATGTTGCGGGGATAATCTTTTTACCTTCTAAAATATTTACTTCTTTACCTTCTATTGATTTTTTTGCAAAGCCAACAACATCATCTGATTTATTAGATTGTTGATACTCTTGGCTGTTAAACATTAAGAAAGCAGAAGCTATGATAACTAATGTAATCATAAACATTGCTAATCTGAACTTTCTCTTTGGCATTCAACTCACTCTATATAATAAAGCTTGTAAGGCTAGTAGGGCTTGTAAGGCAAATTTGCCTCAATCCTTTCAAGCTCCAAACCATCCTAACTTCTTATTAATCATACTCTGGAATAGTCCCATACTCTTTTGCTTGATCACTAAATTCTTTATCTACTTCATCATCATCATCACTACTACCGCCCCAATCAAAGGCATCATCCATCTCTTCATATAGCTGTTTAACATTTGTAATTAAGTCTAATATACTTAAAACACCAACAATGAAGTTTCTTACCCTTACTCCACCACAACTTAATCTTTGTGCCTTAGTTACTCCTGTACAACCAATTTCAAATGCTCTTGTCACTAATGATGAAACAAGTTTAGTAGCATATTGTTTTAATAAATCAGGTAAAATATGCATGAATTGACCAAATGTTAACATACAAAATATTCTCCAACCCATATTAGGACAATCTTCAATATCTTCCCCTAATAAATAAGCTTTATTGTAACAAGTATTTTGCGCAACTAATATTCTCTTAACCATTTCTAATGTTCTAATAATCGTAGGAACACAAGGTGGCCAACATATCAAAGCTACCCAAAAGTTTTTATGAGGATCAAATGGGAACCTTATTTGCGAACTTCCAGTCCAATATTCAGCAGGATCAATTGGATTTCCTGAAACTTCATTAAGTGTTGCAGGATCAATACCTTTTTTACCAAACAGTGAATATGTTAATTGATCTGGTGTCCATTCATCAATATTCCATTTTCCACCAGTAATTTTACTATTCCAAACACTACTACATTCTGAACATAATGTTAGATCACAAATAAAACCTAAACTTAAAGCATTTTTACTGTTCCATTGGTTTTTCATATTACCTACTTCACCAACATCAGCTGGATCACCATCTTTACCATACCAAATCTTAGTCAACAAATCAACTCCTAACTTACACTCATGAGCTGCTGCTGTAGCAGGTGAAAATGCTGCTGTAAAACCTTCATAGATCATACAAATATTATTCCATATTTGCATTACAAGATTAATCATCTTACAATATGGTGCAATATATTCAACATATTTTAAGACATCAATAATAGTATTTAATGTATCAATGGTATCTTTATATTCTAAAACCTTATCTAATGTACTATCAGCTGGATTGCTAAATATTTCTTTTCCCAATGGAACTTCTAAAGAAAATACAAGAACTTCATTAGGTGAATAAGCTTTTTTACCAGCATAAGAACTTTGAATAATTTCAGCTTTACATGCAATTGTTAATGGCTCAGGTGTTTCATCATAATCTTTTTCAGTAGCTGCTTTTAATTCTGCTTCTGTTGCCTCAAACTGGGGTATTGCAAGCATTACTTCTTTTTGTTCTCTACTTTGTAATAAACTATCAGTCATATAAGTTTGAGAAATAATTGCTGCTGGCTTAATATCTTCAGCAGTAAAAGCTTCTCCCCTTGCAACTGTACATTCACCAATATTAATATCATGAACAAATGACCCTGAAATTTTCCTATATTCTGATAAGTCAAGTTCCATCCTAAAAAAGGTTTGAGTTGACATGTGCAAAAAGTTTCTATTTAATTCATAGCCATAATCATAAATGTCTGTAATATCTAATTCAAATTCATCTTCGAAAAAATCAACATTACCCTCAACAAGGTCATAAATTTTAAATTTGTCAGTATTATCCTCATTAGTGTTGCCTGCTGCATCTGTTGCTTGTAAATTAAAAAAGTATGTGCCTGCAATTGGCACTGTAGGAAGCTCCCATGTACATAAATAAAGATATTCTCTGTAAGGGAAATTTCTATATTTATCATCTATGCCTTCTACTAATGCTGGTTCAACTAAATCACAACTTGTAGCAGGAGTTGGAGTTGGCCAATGCTCTTCAATATTTAATTGTGCAAAAACCTTTGAAGGATCTAAAATACTACCATACTCCATAACATATGCATTAATTACTATTATTTCTTCAGGTGAAGTTGTAATTATTTGCCCAGCTTTTGTTGAGCCACCACCATAGGCTTGTCCTGCTGTATCAGCTTCTGCTGCTGAATCTTCTGGAGTAAAACCAGGAGCTGGTTCTTGTATTGGTGCCTCATCACTTGGAGTAAAACCAACTGCTTGCCCACCTAATGCACCTGCAGAAGTAACATCCATTAAAATAATTTCAGGAGCAAGGTTATCAAATATTAAATCTTGCTCTAATGATTCTGAATATTCTGTAGAAACTTTGTTTCCTGCAATATCAGCTGTATCAAAATGAACTCTTGCTTTTTGCTTAACATAATATAGTCCTGTTAATGGATCTCCTTTTGGATTTTCTTGAGCAAGCTTACTAGGATTAATATTTTTCCAAACACATGAAAATAATCCAGAATCACCAGAACTACAATTATATGCTTTTTTCTTTGCTTCTCCTGTAACATCTTTTAAGTCAAGGAAAACATCATTTGCATCTAACCCAGAGCCAATCTCAATAAAATCAACATAAATAACATTTTTATTTGTGTCGTTAAGATAAAGAATAGTTTTATCAGTATAAATTGCTCCAACTTCAGGTGGTTTATCATCAATATTAACTGAAAGTGTAAAATCACCTTCTGCTTTGTTTTCATCTATATCTGAAACAGAAACTTTTGCAGATAAACCTTCAGGATTATTTAACTTAATTCCATTCCAAACAAATTCATAAATAGTTATAGTATTATCTTCACCTTCACCAACATCACCTAAATCAAGTTCATAAGTTTTAAAGGAAGAAGGTTTTTTGTTTTCATAACTTGTTTCTGAAGGGTTTAAGCCTAAGAAATCTGCTGTAACATCACTTGTACTAAGAAGATTATCATCTGAAATATTTAAATAAAGATCTACTTGAGGTATTTCATCCTTTATTATATAATTTAGTGGCAGTCCATTTTTCTTTGCAGTTAAATCACCCATAAAAATTGGAGCAGTTAAATCTAAATTAATTGGTTTACATTTTTCATCTTCATTTCCTACTTTATCTTTTCCAGAAATACAAAATTCAGTAATACCACCTGTAATACCTAATGATTCATAAGTAAACTCTATATCATCTTCTGTATATTCACATTCATCAAAAGTAGTAATTGTATGGAATGGATCTAATGCTTCTCCTTCTTCTTTAAGAAATAAATTTAATTCTCCTAATCCTGCACACTTATTTTTACAACCTGAAGTACATGCAAAATCCTCTCCATAAACATCAATAAAAATTTTACCTTCTTCTGCACTTTTTGAGGGATATATATTTACTTTTGGTGATAAACCATCAACATACATTTCTCCATTAGCACTATCAATTATTGCTAAATATTGATCAGTTAAAGTAACATCATACCCAAGTTTTCCTGCGTAATTATTATATGCAGGGTGTTCAATTATACATGTATAAGTACTTGTGCCTTCACCATCTGATGTACACTCAGGGAATAATGTTGGACCTTCATTAAATCTAATTCTTACTTGATTGTTTTCAAGTTCTTCTAAAGTATAAATTATAGACATTGTGAGTTTAACAAAATCATCATCATTTGTTGAGGTATAATCTTCAATGTCATCTGCACCAGAAGCAAAAACAGATGATATTTGTCCTTCAATATCTTCATCAATTACATCTCCAATATCGCCGTTATCGGCGTAAGCAGAGCTAACATAGAAGGGTAATAAGATGATCAAACATATCATAAATGATGCTAAAAATCTCTTTGTTGACTTACTTTGGATATCACTTCCTAAACTATTTTCTAAGTTATTTCCAAGGCCAGTTCCATTCTTGTTTGTTACTGTATTATTTGATTGGTTTTTTTCTTGCATTTTGATCACAATCTCATTCCTTTGTTACAATTGGTTTTATTTCATTATAATTAAGCCCTGAACATGCATCTCTATGCCCTAGAGCTCCGAAATATTGTTTAATTTTTTGAGGTTTTCCCTCGTCAAACACATAAAAAGTAATGGTATTTCCTTCTGCTAAATCATCTTCATTTAACGATGTGATATAAATTGCACCACCATTCATTATAGATTCAACTTCTATTTCTTCATCAGGATAATAAATATCTTTGTCATCTGTAAATAAAGTTCCTTCAATATGAATTTTTTCAGATTCAGCTTTAATATCCATTTCCCCACCATATTTTTCATTTCTTACAAGCAAAATATCAACTTGGTATGTTCCTGGACCAACATTGATTTCAGAAACATTTTTTGGATTGTAAAAAGTAAAGGTATAAGGGTTTGAAGGAGATAATGTTGGATCAACTTTTCTCATTGTAATAATTGCTTCTTCATTTGCATCTAATTGTCCAGGTGGTGTGTATAAATTACATTCTGTAACACTACCTGCATCATCTAAAACAATACCTTGTTTTGGATTTAATCCTGCTAATTTTGCCTGAGTAATTTCATCTTTTTCAAGAGAAGGAATTACATAATATTTTTTAACATCAACTTTTAATTTTGTTAATGGTGTCATTTCTAATAATGTTGTAAACAATTTGCCAGGAACAACATCACCAATTAAAATTGCTTCATCACTATATCCTATTTTTTCTGTTGTAACAATACTACCACCAATACATGGAGGGAATTTTGAAACTAGCTTTCCAGAAGCATCTGTTTTCCCTATAAAACATTTTGAACTAAAAGGAGTACTATTAATTAATGTGCCATTTTCATCATATTCTTCAACAAAAGCTGGCCCACATTGGAAATTAACCATTGCATCTGCAATTGGTTCAGAAGTTACTTGATTAATTACATTAACAACACTTTCTTCGCTTGTTCTTTGATCAATATCACACAAATAAGATTCTCTTTCTGCCCCCTCTAGTGAAAATACATCACCTAAAGAAACTCTAGGGAAATTTGATTTTGTAACAGCCATTAAAGGAAATTGAAATACATAAGGTTGGTTGTTAATATTTGATCCTGAATCAATTAAAGTTGTTAGAACTGGAAATTTATATGAATAAGCATATTTGTAAACAAACACACATTTTCTTCCAAATAAATAATTAAAATCAACTTGTGTAGTTGGTTTAATCATTCCCCTTTGTCCTAAATCTAATTCTAATGGAAATCCTGGTCGATATTCAAATAAAACATTTATATCAGGTTGAGAAACTCCTTCAATTTGATGACTCATCATATCAAAAATACCTTGCATTGTATCTCTTTTTTCTTGATCTTTCTGATCATCTTTTGAGACAACTAATCTTTCAAAATCACTATCTCTAATTTTTAAATAAGGCATATTTAAATTTAGAATTTGTTTAAATGATGATATAACATCATCTTCCATCCAATAAACTAATTCACTACAATCTTCTACTTGCATACCCCCAAATAATGGTGGTAGGTAATCAGAATTAACTCTACTAAACATTGTAATAAGATTCATTGTATTTTGTTCAATAAATGCTGTTTTTTGTTCGTAACTTGCAATATCTTTTGCATAATTGTATATCTTTTTGAAATCAACATTAATGTTAGCTCCAAAACTGTCTAAAGTTCTGGATTCATCTACTCCTTTAATTTCTAAAGGATAATAGATTGTAATAACTACATCCTCGTCTGTAAAAATAACTGTGGGATCCATTTCACCTTTAACACTTACAACAGTTCCTTTCTCTGCAAAAGAATTATAATCATTTAAACAAAGAATTAATTCCTGTTTAATGTATCTTTCTAATTGATCTTGTATAGAATCATCCCCAATAGATGTTTTTTCTAGTCTTGGCATTTCAGTTCTGTCTAAACCTGCCTGTTTTTGATAAAACCAATATGGAGCTGCTTGATAATCACTTATTTTTAAAATAGGAGAATTAAATGGTGCAATATCTGCGGTTTCAACTGGATAATCATCAAGATAAATATAACCACCTTGTTGACCTAGTCTAATTAAACCTTGTTCAGCTACTTCACCCAAACATTGTTGAGTATATGCAATTATAGGATCTGATGAACCTGTTTGAAAAACATCATCTTTTGTCACCACACCTGTGATGTAAACAACACCTACAATCGCTAGAATTAGAATAAGTCCAATAATAATAAACGTTGTAGTTTGACCTAATTTATCCTCTTTTTTAAACATCCTAACACCTTTTTTTTATTTGAAATTATAATAATAAATAATACACTACACCCATCACTATATTTATTTATATTATATTCTTTAAGTATTAGTATATAAACCTTTTGGTGTGTAAATTTAATGATATAGTAGGTAAATCACCATGTTTTTTAATAAAAATGGCGAAATACCTCATGAAAATAGCCTATCGGCAAGCTAAAAAAAGGACAATATATCATCAAAAAGTAGTGAATTTGGGCAAAAGCTTTATATATTGTTTTGATATTCTTTATATATATAATGAGGGAAGACTTAGAAACACAATTAAATGCTCATTTAGATGCATTAGTTCTCAAACTAGAGAGAAATTTATCTGAGGAAGAAAACAGAAGAAGAAAAAAAGAATTAGAACTTTCTAAAGTAGCTTTGGCTCCGGATGTTTGTTTTACCTTTTTTAGGTTATATGAAAAAGAACTTGATGAAATAATCCAAGAAAGAAGAATTATCTTTCAGGACTTTGATGAAGTAATGAGAAATTATGATCAGGAAGCAAGACAATTAGCAAACAGAATAGTAATTGGAGAAACAGAAGCACCTGTTCTAGATTTAACAGAAATTATGAAGAATCAATATTTGACTAAAGATCAAGTTGAATATTGGAAAGGGATTACTGATGGAGAAGACTTGGAAATTATTTCCATATTGGCAAAGTTGTCTAAACATCATTTGTCAAGATTAAAGAATGTTGCAGATTATGGCTGTGGGGAAGGACATAAGAGCTTAGCTGTGTACAGATTAATAAACAATAGCGCTTTTGAAGGAAACCTAAACCTAATTGACTTTAGCAGCAGAATGTTATGGGAAGCACGTTCTTATTGTATTGGGGAGGGAAATACAGAAGAAGAATGTATAGAAGAAGGAAAGATTCCAAAAAAAAATGTACATGTACATGATCCTGTCAACCTTGAAAAGATGGGGAAGATTTTGAAAGATAAATATCCAACCCTGCATTTATTCATAGGACAAACAATAGGCAATTTTGAAGATGAAATAAGAGTTGTTGATAATATTGCCGCCAATATGAAAATGCATGATTATCTTGCTGTTGAATGGTTCAGAAAAGAACCTGAAGACTACAAAGGCAAAAAGTTTGAAAATTTTTATCGTGAACTTCTTAATAATATCCTAGGTATTCCAGAAGAAGCAATTAGTGGGTATGATGTTGAGTTAGATACATCAGAAGGTATAGAAGCAAATGTAATGTCATTTACAGTGAACGATGTTCCTGAAGACAATAGTAATGGTTATTGGGAAATCAACCAAGAAAGAACAGAAAATGAGGTATACAAACTTTACCCTGGAACAAAAATAGTTGTTTCAAAATCAAAAAGATTCAGTGATAGAGAAGTTACTAGTCTATTTGAAAAAGCAAATCTTGAAACTGTTTTAACAGATGGTAAAAAAGTTTATGTACCTTCTGATGGCAGAGAGAAAAGATATGCATTGTTTAGGAAAAAGAAAGAAAAGAAAACTAGACCTTGGTTAATTGCTGGAGGATTGACTTTATGTGCTATCCTTGCTACAATTGGTATTTTTGGTGATTCTAATAACAATACTCCTTCTAACCAAACATTAACACCACAAGTTATAGTAGCAGAAGCAGATATTCCTGAACAAAAACCATTAGATGTAATAAATAATGATGGTAGAGATGACGATAATTTACTCACCCCGAAATATAATGTAAAAGGCGATAAAGAAAAAGAAGATCCAAACATATACAAAGGTAAAATATTAGAAGACACATCATTTACAGAGTTATCAACAAGAACAAATGAATTATTAAAAATGTATTGTGATTCAGGAAGGTTTGTTAAAGAAGAAATTTTAGAATGTACGTCAAAAAGATGTGGCCATTGGTCAAATATAAGTATGGAATGGAAACAAAAAGAAGATTGTTCTGAAATTGATGAAAAAGATAAATTTAAAGTTTATTATTCTGATTTAATTGACGTCTCTGGTAAAATAAATGATGCTGATCCTAGCATTGAAGTCACATATAAAGGAGGGGAATCTCGTCTATCAGAATGTGGAAGAAAAAGCATAATTGATTTTTATATAAAAATCGTTGCTGCACCTCCAAAATATGTTATGGGGATGAAAGATTATAGTGGAACTATCCATCCTAATTTCTTTTTTCAAATACTAGAATCAAGAAAAAAGGAAAAAATAAACATACCATATGACTGGAGAGATATTAATGAATATACATTAAGACTTGATGATAAATCAGATGATCAATTAGTTTTAAAACTTGTTTTAGAAAATGGGGATGAAGATGAAATTTATCTTAAAAAAGATAGTAGTAGAATTGCAGGCTTAATATTAGATTGTCATTCTGAAACAGAATTTGGAAAAATTGAAGCTTATTACAAAGATGATATTATTAGTTGGAAAAAAATAAAGAAAAAGATCAGATTAGAAGGGAAAAAAGATTTAACTAGAGAAGAAAAAATAGAAACAATTAAAAGATTAACCGATGTAATTAGAACATACATCCAAAATTATGGATCAAGTGCTGAAAAAGTTATAGAAAATCCAACTGTTTCTCCAAAAGATGACCAAATAGTTGATGCAGAAGCATCTAAGACACAAGAGAATTATAGAAATGAAGGTGGATTAAGTTTAGTAGAGAAAGATAAAAAATCATCTAGAACAATGGAAGAGATTGTTCAATGTATTTGTAAAGAATCTCCAGTGATGAGATATGAAGTTGCTGATTGTAGATATAGTAAAAGAGAATATATTGATAATCAAAGTTTAAGACAATATGAGATTAGGGCAGATAGAGGAATGTTAATTGAATTTTCTTCTGATCCAATGGGAATAGATCAAAAAAAACCATGTACATATGATTGTATAGGATTTTATTTAGATACACAATATGTTAAAAATGCTACAATAACACCAATATCGAATTCATCATTAGTTGAAATGACAATAACTCATAATTTTTCAAGTAAATGGAAACCATTTAATGGAGTTAAAAGATTTGAAAGTAAAACATACATAATACTTGGAAATGATGCAGAAGTTATTAAAGAGTTTCTGAAACCATGGGTTAAAATAGAATATCTAAAAGAAAGAAAATGATTTGCACATATTTCAATTGATTAAAAACAATAATATAACTTTAAAATAATAATGAATCAACAACAACTAAAAAGAAATTTCTAAAAATCACCAGGTACATATCTTATTATTTCTTCACGATAAAAAGGGAAGCTTTCAAAAGATTTTATTTCTGGAAACTTTTTTCTCATTTCTTTCATGAACTCATATAGGTGAGCCATTGATTTAACCTGTACTTCAAACTCTAGATCACAGCTATCAAGCACCTCTACAACATAAACTGCATTAGGATGCATTCTAAGAAACTGAAGCAAAGTCAATTTTCTGGCAAAAGAAAAGTTTTCCATAAAAAGCATGATTTTATGATGAGAGTACCCTAACTTTTCTAAATTCAGGCTGCACCTATACCCTAAAATAAGTTTTTCTCTTTCCATACGCTTAATCCTATTGCTTACAGCCATAGATGTAAACCCAACTTTTTTAGCTATTTCTGTTGAAGGTACTCTCACATCTTTAGTCAAGGAATGTAGAATTTTTTTATCTGTTTCATCTATTTTAACTAGTCCAACGCCACCCCAAACTAATTCTTCATCATCTTTTTTGTTATACAAATAATTTCTCTTAAAATGATAAATCTTTGTTGCTATAGATGGTTTTTTAGTTCTAATCACTGAATAAAAATTTTTTTCAAGACTATCCATAACCATCTTTATCTCTTCAATACTTTTAAAAAATCCTGATAAACATATATTCATATTGTCTCTAACAACAAACCAACCTAATTGTGAAGTTTTTTTTGTAAAATCAAGAAATTTTTCTTCTATCTCTGGACCAACTCTCTCTAATTCAATATTACACCTACAATAAATATAACCAAGCTTACTTAAATCTATAATTGGATAATACCCAGTTATAACACCTTTTTTCTCTAATTGTTTTATTCTATAATTAGTTACTTCCTTAGATAATCCAACCTTCTTTGCAATCTGTGAAATTGGTTGTCTTGCCTTAAAGTCTAATTCGCTTAATATCTTCATATCCTTAATTGTTAGTTTAACCATCTTATTAAGTGTTCCCTCTTATTTTTTAGTAAATTAAACTTATTTATATGTTTTTCTTTAATTTGATGCATTTTTTTAAAAGAAGTTTTATCATTGTCCTTAGCCACCATATACCTTATGAAGAGGATTTAATCAAATAGAGGTAAAAAAATGGCAAGACAAAATATACAAGCAAAAAATGTTCAAACAAACTTAGAACAACGAACCGAAGGTAATTTTCTAAGCAGATTAGGAAATACTGCAAAAAAATATGCAACAATTGCGGTTGTAGGTGCAGGATTAGCAATGGGTGCTACATCATGCTCACCATATTTTATGGGAGTTAGAGATGGGAACTCGGTTTGTTTAGAAAAATATTGTAGTGGCGGAACAAAAACAGTTGAAGAATGTAGTGGTTCATTTCGTGATAGAGAATGTAAAAATGTTACATCATGCTTGGGATACTCAACAAGAACAGTCCCAGATCACTATTGTGATCAAAAATAATATGGAGGGAAAACAAAATGGCAGGAAATGTACAAGCAAGTCAAGCAAAAAATGTTCAAGTAAACTTAGAACAAAAACTGGGAAATACAACAAAATTAGGTGGATTAGGTAATACAATAAAACAATACGCAGCAAAAGTTGTTGTTGCAGCAGCATTGGTTGCTGGAGCTGGTTATGCAGCAGGATGTGGTGGTGAGGCAAGTGAATGTTGTCAAGAATTGAATTGTGGTTATGAACAAAGTTGTAATGATCATTATGATGATACCTGCGCATGTGTAAATGATCCAAGTACCAAATATCAAACACAAGAATTTGGATTAACTAGTGATGATGTATTTGAAAATGATGCAACAACCTATGACGGGTTATAAATCTTTGGTGAAAAATGAATTCAATAGATGATATTACAATTCCACAACGAAGTTTAAAAGAAAAAGTAAAAGAAACTTTACAGAATATTGTAGGAGCTACAATAATAATTGCTCTTGGTGGCTTATGTTATCAAACATGTTTTGGTTCAAGAACAATTGAAAACACAACAATCACTGGCAAGGATATATTCGAAGTTACAGATTATGACACAAATTATTCAGAAACTCAAAACACAATAGATATTGACAAACATAAAAGATGCATACGTGGACCTTATCCTTTTGGATCTAGTTTTGATGTAGGAGACAAGTTAAAAGAAATTAAATATCGACCAGGATTGGGGCCATGTGATTATTATGTAAGCCATAAAAGGTGAAAAAATGAATTCAATAGATGACCTTGCACATATGGATAATAAGAGTAAGCTTGGGAAAGTAGGATATGTCTTAGGAAGAATGATTTTAGGAGGAATGATCTTTCTTTCAGCAGGCATGGCGTACAAAGCATGTTTTGCTCCAAAAACAATTAACGACGTAACAATTGTTGAAAATGGCAGAGAAGTCATGTATGAAGCAATGTTTAATGATGCAACATATTTCAACACAATAACAACTGATGACGACAAATGTTTTATTGTCTCTGATGAGAAAAGAGGCCAATTAGAAGAAGGTGATCATCTAAAATCATTGAAATATAAACTAAGCATAAGACATATGTGTAATTATCTAGAGAGTTATGAAAAATAAACAATTGGAGGGAATAAAATGGCAGGAAATGTACAAGTACAAGCAAAAAATGTTCAAGTAAATTTAGAGCAAAGAGTTGGAAATACAACAAAATTAGGTGGAGTTGGAAAGTTAGCAGAACTGGGAAATTCAATCAAAAGATATGCAACAAGAGTTGTTTTAGCAACAGCATTAGTTGCAAGTGCTGGTTATGTAGCAGGATGTTTAGACAATGATGATAGTGAATGTTGTGATGAATTAAAATGTGAAAGTCAAGGTTATGGTAATGAAGAATGTTATTGTACTTTTTCATCTCCTCACAAAGCAGATAATTGTGTCACAAATAGTGATGGAGAACAAGAATGTTGCAGCTGTGAATGTTACAATATTAACTATTAAACAAACAATGAAAAATAAATTGTAGGAAATAAAAAATGTTTGAAAAAATAAAGAAATATACAAACTTAGCGATGCTTGTTGCAGCACTTTCATTGAGTACTGGTGTTGCAACTAGTTGTGTTAATGGATTTGGAGAAAGTGGTGTTGTAGGAAATGAATATAATAAAAATGATGATGCACAAGATGCTAAAGAAGATATAAGACCACAATCACACAAATCATTTTGTTATTCTGATCTTGATGGAGATAAATTTTATGGGAAAAATCAATGTTTAGATAAAAATAATAATGGAATTGAAATTGAAATATTTGAGGATGGAACATATTTTCCAGAATGTCCAGCAGGTTGTTTAGCACCATTAAATTTTGATTGTAATGATCAAGAAAAATCAATCAATAGTGGAGCTATTGAAAAATGTAATAATATCGACGATAATTGTAATGGTATCGTAGATGAAGGATTAGAAGTTGAATGTTTTTCTGAGTGTGATATTGGAAAAATTGTTTGTGAAGAAGGAGAATGGCAGGAATGTAATGCAGTAATTGATTGTTGTGAACCAGGAGAAATAAAAGATGAAATACCATGCCCATACAACCCACACCAATTCATATTTGTAATTGACAATTCTGGAAGTATGGAAGGTAGTGATTACAATAACATTAGATGTGACGGATTATATTTATTTGTTGATGAAATGAAAAATGAAGATGAAGCTCTATTGATTACATTTGATGATAATCCTAAACAAATTGGTTCGTTCACGTCTAATAAAGATGAACTCAAATCATACATCAGTAATGCATGTGGTCATTATAATGGAACAGATATTGGACAAGCAATGCAGCTTGCCATAAGTAAATTTGAAGGAGATAATTTTGATAACGTAATCATGTTATTAACTGATGGACATGGAAGTAGTGTTTCTGCAGAAGAAATAAAAAAACATGCTGAAGACAAAAAAGTTACAATTGATTCTATTGGTTTAGGCAGTGGAGTAGAAGATAATTTTTTAAAATCAATGATAACAAAAGATGGAAAATATTATTTCATTAGTCAAGCTGACCAAATACCTTCTATTTATAATGAAATTTTTATGAAAACTAAATACAAAGCATGGACAGAATGTAAAGAAAATGGTAAATGGAAACAAGAATATGGGGTGTGTAACTAATGAGAATTATAAAAAATATAAAAAAATATGTTGGTATTGGTTTACTTGCAGGTGTAATTGGCATTGGTGCAGCTTGTGGAACAGGAGACATAGGTTTTTCAAACTATGATAGAAATGATAGTGTTAATTCATCTGTTATTGAAGATGTTATTGAAGAAACAGATGATGAAAAATGTGATAAATATTTCTTTAGAGATAATGATGGAGATGGTTATGGAGATGTTTCTGTTTATGTTTGTCAGAAGATTCCAGGATATGTTGAGAATAATCTTGATTGTGATGATAACAATATGGATCTAAATCCAGACACAATTGAGAAATGTAATACAATTGATGATAATTGTGATGGGAATATAGATGATGTTACACAACCATGCTCTTCTGCCTGTGGAGATGCTGGAGTTGAAGAATGTATTGATGGTAAATGGCAAAATTGCAATGCCGCAGGTCTTGAGGAAATTTGCAATGGTAAAGATGATGATTGTAATGGAGTAGTTGATGATAATATTGATTGTCCTGAATTTTATTGCAATGAAGCATTAGTTGGATATTTAGAATGTAATGATCAAGATTGTAAAGATTTGTATTTATCTGGCATTATTGAAAATGACATACAAAGATTTTATGATGTCCTTGAATGTTTTGAAAATAATGGGTGTAATGAATATCCAACAGAACCTTGTAATTATATAGGTAATCAGAAACAAGGAAACATTTGTATGATGAACAATTGTTTTGATGAATATTATTGGTGTATTGCTGGTAGTATTAATGGCGAAAAAGATATGCTAGATTTATTTATGAATTGCTATAGTGATAATCATAAAGGTGAAGAATGCATAACATGTTATGACCAAACAACTGAGGAAGGAAAGAAAGGATTTTTAGAATTAATGAAATGCATAATGACAGGGAAAGAAGAAGAATGCATGATGCTAATGTTTGGACAATAAATAACAATCATCTGAATAAAATTCAAACATTTATTGTGAAAACACAACAAACTTTTTAAATATCCACACCCAACTTAACCATATTATTGAATATTGGATGATATTATGGCTAATGAGGGTAAAAAACTAACAAAAACAACCAAATCAACTGAAAAAGTTAGTAAATCAAGTGGAAAGAAGAGTAATAAACCACATAAGATAGTTGTAACTAGTGCTCTGCCATATGCAAATGGTTCAATTCACCTTGGTCATTTAGTTGAATATATTCAAACAGATATATTTGTAAGATTTCTTAAATTGATTGGAAAGGATGCAATCTATTGTTGTGCAGATGATACTCATGGAACACCTATTGAGTTAAAGGCAAAACAGCTTGGTATTAAACCTGAAAAATTAATAGAACAAATCTGGAAAGAACACACTAAAGATTTTTCTGATTTTCATATTGAATTTGATAGTTATTATTCTACTAACAGCAAAGAAAATAAAGAATATGCAGAATTTATTTATAATGAATTAAGGAAAAAAGATTTAATTTATACAAAAGCAATGCAATTAGTTTATTGTGAACATTGTAAAAGATTTTTACCAGATAGATTTGTTAAAGGTACATGTCCAGAATGTAAAGCAGAAGATCAATACGGAGATGTTTGTGAAAAATGTGGTAATGCACATAAAACAACTGATTTAATTAATCCAAAATGTACAATATGTAATGGAAAACCAATAGAAAAAGAAAGTAAACATTATTTTTTCAAGTTAAGCAAATGTAAAAAACAATTAACTAAATTTTTACAAAAGAAAACATTACAAAAAGAAGTTGTGAATTTCTGTATGAATTGGATTGAAAAGCTTGAAGATTGGTGTATCAGCAGAGATGCTCCTTACTTTGGATTTGAAATACCTAATTCTGTAAAAGAAACAGGTTCTACAAAATATTTTTATGTTTGGTTAGATGCACCTGTTGGTTATATTAGTAGTACTGCTAATTATTGTAAAAATATTGCTAAAGGAAAAGGTAAAGATGGAAAAGCATTGAATGAAAAAGATTATTGGATGCCAAAAAATAAAGAAGAAAGTGAAATCATTCATGTTATTGGTAAAGATATAATCTATTTCCATTATTTATTCTGGCCTGCAATGTTAGAAAATTCAGGAATTAAACAACCTGACCAGATTATGACTCATGGTTTCCTAACAGTAGGAAAAGAAAAGATGTCAAAGACAAGAGGAACATTTGTTTCTGCAAGACATTATCTGAATTATTTAAATCCACAATATTTAAGATTTTATTATGCAGCTAATTTAACAGCTAAAATGGAAGATATTGATTTAGATATTGCTGATTTCAAAACTAGAATTAACACAGAGTTAATTGGAAACCTAGGTAATTTTGGATATAGAACAATTAGTTTCCTTAACAAGAACTTTGATAATAAAATTGAAGAGTTTGATGTAGAAGATAAAGAAGTTCAAAAAATAATTAATGAATTTACAGAAACTGCTGTTAAAATTAGAAATAATTATAGACATTTTGAATTCAGAGAAGTTATTAAAGATATTTTACATTTAAGCAGTTTAGGCAATAAATATTTCCAAGACAAAGAGCCATGGGCATTATTGAAAGGAACAAAAGAAGAAAAAGAACAAGCGCATAAAGTTTTAAGCTTTTGTTTCCATTTATTGAAAAATTTAGGAATAATTATTTCTCCAATCATGCCAAAATTTGCAGAGAAATTACAGAAGCAGCTTAATCTTAAGAATTTAACATGGGATGATATACATTTTGATATGAAAAGCCATAAAATTAACAAAGGAGAAATTCTTGTCAATAAAATAGAAGATGAAATAAAGAAAATGATTCAAGATAATGCTCCAAAAGATTCTAAAAAAGATAATAAGTCTGGTGAAAATACAAGCAATGAGTTTTTATTAGATTTAAGAGTAGCTAAAATTGAATCTGTTGAAGATCATCCTGATGCTGACAGATTATATGTTATTAAGATAGATTTAGGAAAAGAGAAAAGACAATTAGTAGCAGGAATTAAAAAGTATTATTCTAAAGAGGATTTAGAAGGTAAAAAAGTTGTAGTTATTACTAATCTAGAACCAGTTAAATTAAAAGGAGTAAAAAGTGAAGGAATGATGCTAGCAGCTGAAAAGAAAAAGGATGTTGTAGTATTAGAAGCTGATAAATCAAAAGTTGGAGACCAAGTGTATATTGATGGAATCAAACTAGTTGATAAATTTAAAACTATTAAATTTGATGATTTCTTAAAGTATAAAATGAAAGTAAAAGATAAGAAAGTATTTTTAGTTGGAAATGAAGAAGAAGGAAAAGAAAGTAAATTCTTAAGAACTAAAAAAGAAGAGATTAAAGCTAGTATTAATGATAATGCTAAGGTTTGTTAGAGATTATTCTTCTGTTCTCTTAAAGAATAAAGTAATGCATCCATATTTCTTTCTTCTTCTTTGCCTAATGCATTAGACATAGGAGCAGATAATTTATCATATCCCATAATATCAAAGCAATCATACATACTTCTTTTATTAATTTCTCTAAATTCATCAACACCACGTGCTCTTGCAACTGAAAAACCTCTGGCATTTGAGTAAACAAAGAATGGCGTTCCTGTTAATATATGAAAAACAGACAATGCATAAGAGTAAATATCACCTGTAATACGTGCTGATATATCTTTAGCATGTTCAGGAGCAACAAATTCTCTTGTTGCCCTAAGATTTGTTTGTTTTTTATAATCTTGATTTAAATTTTCCCATTTACCCTCATCAATTATAGGAAAGCCCCCTTCATCTATAACACATGCACTTCCATAATCATGAAGTTTTAACTGATAATCTTTACTTAATGGATCTCCTGAAACCATTACATTATTTGGTTTAATATCCCTATGAACTATTCCTTTACCCCATAAAAGCTTTAGTGTTTCCCCTAATTTAATTGCAGCTTCAAACCTTTGTTCTTCATTATATGGAACAGCATTATCATCTTTTAAATGTATTCCAAAATGTTCTTCCTCAATTCTTATATATTCTTCATGAGCAAGCCTTTCCATTTCCATCCAATCACCAGCAACACCTTGGCTTAATTTAGTTGGTTCTCCAATAACATCCATTAAATTATCACCATCAAAATAATCAAATAAGAATGCAGATCCTAAAAATAATTCAAAACCTAAAGGAGTCCCATATACAAGAAATCGCTGTTCTTTAGCTGATAAAACATAATCTAAACCTTGTAAATGCCTTCCTATTTCAACTTCAGCAATAATTGCCCCCAATGTATTACTATCTGCTCTGTTAAGGTGATGTAATTGAGGTTTTACTCCATCCATAAATAAATTGATACTTCTATGCCCATTTTCTTTATTATATCCTATCTCAGCCCCATATATGTTATCTTCTTCAACACCTATTCTACCTGCCATTTCATTTAATGGGATAGTAAAGCCATTAACAACTTTGATAACATCTTTACCCGAACGATATATGCCACCAAAGCCACCCCTACTTATTCTATCCTTTACAGAGATGACTCTATCTCCCAATAATACCTTATAATCAAGCTTTTCAATAATATCTAGCATTGAATCAAGATTAGTTATATTAGCCATATTACTACTAAATAATAGTTAATAGTTTATAAATGTTATGGGCATAATATATAAGAAGATTATTTAGTTCAAAATAGCTTATTTTAATAGATTGATTGATTTAATCTAAGCAACAAGGATTATGTATAAAAATAGAGTATTTTTAAAGATTATGGTCAATTTACGCCTATTTCTGCTTTTTAGAAGCTAATTTAGGAGTTTCAGAATAAGATTTATCCTTATTCAGCAACTTAAACCATAAAACACCAGCTGTTCCTAATAATATAAAGAATATCCCTATCAAAAATATACCTAATGGATATAGTTGTTTTAATACTATTGGTAACATCATAAAAAATGCAGATTTCTCATCTAAATCTGGTTGTGATAAGCCAGATGATTGCCCTTCAATTGGCAAACCATCAACCATTAATTGCATTAATGGAGTTGTATCAATTGGGTTCACTGCTGTCCAAATTAATAAAATAATAAATGGAATTACTAGCCATATTCCAGTTCTTAATACCATCTTTGCAATATGTCTCAAATATCTTTTTGGTTCATGCATAAAAAATAGAAATAATAAACCAAGTAAAATTAAAATAAAGACTGGCAAAGAAATACCTAATACTTTCCATAGTGTTTTTATCTTAGAAGTAATTCCAGTAATTGGATTATCTGCTAATGGTGAATCTTTATTATCTAAATCATTTAATTCTGGCAAACCACCTGGCATGAAAGTATCCATCATTGATAAAAAGAATTCTTTTTTAGGAGTTTTTTCATCATAAAATGTTTCACATAAAGAAACATATTTGTTCATCATATCTATTTCATTTGATACACCCTTATTTGATATACCATTATTTCCTGAATTAGTTTTTCTTATTTCTCTTACATCACTTTCATCTAATCCAAATCTTTTAAGATCAGATTCATCAATATCATCTAAATTATATCCCCCTGCTACAGCAAGGTCAATTAATTCATCTAAACTTTTCCCTTGATCAGCTGCTTGTTTTTTTGCATCTGCTAATTTATCCTCCATACCTTTTAATTGAACACATAACCCATCAATTCTAGAACTAAATTCAGTTTTCACATCATCATCTGCATATTCATAAATATCCCCAACAGCTTCTTTAATACTAATATGTGCAAAACTTCCAAAGATTAATGAGAATAGACAAATAGATAAGATAAGAGATACAACCCATATACCTAATTTACGAAGGAATGACATATGAGATTGTTTTGTTTAGTAGTTTAAATAGTTTTAGTTAAAAAAGAGGTTTCTTAATTGTATAGATGATAGTATGATTGGAAAATAACAACTTGGCCAGATGAGCCGAAGGCGAATAGGATATTTGCGTAGCAAATGTCCGTCTGTGCCTATGTTGTTGTTATTTTCTCAATATGTATATTAAAACTAATGTCCGTCCGTGCCTATGTTGTTGTTATTTTCTCAATATGTATATTAAAACTAATGTCCGTCCGTGCCTATGTTGTTGTTGGATTTATAATTAAAAAATTAAAAAGAAAGAATTCAGTAGAAACATGCAAAAATAATCCCGACTTCATCGAGATTATTGAGCTTCCAAATAAGTTTGAAAGTACTACGGACCTAGTTAAAAAATTAAGAATAAAAAAATAAAGAAAAATTACTTCTTCTTTTTAGGTGCTTTCATCTTCTTGGTAATGCCTATCTTTTTCCCGCAACCTTCACATTCAAATACATAAGCCTTAACTCCTTCAAATGATTTTAGCTTATAATGAGTATGTGCTTCACCATTTTTACCACAATGAGGACATGTATAAACAACTTCCATTTGACAAGTTTCTTCAAACTCTTCCTTTGGAACTGTATGATTACATTCTGGACAAACATATTCTTTTGCTCTAATCTTTGCCCTTCCAGTTTTCTCATTAACAGGCTTACCCATTTTTGCTTTTCCACACTCTGGACATTTTGGTCGATAAACCCAAGCCATTGCTTTGCCATCTCCCATTGCTCTTCTACTAAAATAAAATAAATCTCCCATATCTTCTGGTATTTCTAATGCCATTGTTTCACCCATTGTAAAAGCTAGTAAGGCTTATGTGGCTGGTAAGGCTTGTAAGGTCAAAAACCTTACTAGTCTTACAAGCTACAAGCCTTATAGACTTTATTATTATTTCCTCTTTCCCTTTTTCTTAGCTGTTTTTCTCTTTGCTTTCTTTGCTGGTTTCTTTTTAGCAGCTTTTTTCTTAACAACTTTCTTCTTTGCTACCTTTTTCTTTGCTACTTTCTTTTTAACAGCTTTTTTCTTAACAACTTTCTTCTTTGCTGGTTTTTTCCTTACAAGTTTTGCTGAAGGAACAGCAATTGCTTTCATTGGTCTTGGAACATTTTTCACTTTGCATAGTTTGCATGAACCTTTCTTAAATCCAACAAAAGTTGCAAACACAATCACTACTAAAAAACCAAGCCATAACCAAATATCCCAATAAAATCCTGAATAACTTTTAACAAACAAAGGTACTGTAATAATCATGTCCAATATATTTGCTACAACTAACATCCAAATAGCTAACAGAAATCCTTCTTTTGCATTTGGCATTACTGATTTAAAATATTTACATGTCAAAAATATTGTAAACACTGCTAAAATTGGCAAATGTACAATTTTTACTGCCAATGGATTATCTTTAAACCAAGGCAAAAATATCAAAATACTAATCTCAACAAATACTAAAACCCACAGAAAAATACCAAGCCATGTTGCTCGTTTCCAATTTTTACACATAAATCCCACCTCATTTATTTTCTCTTTTTTTTAATACTACATTTTTTGTTTTTTATTCTTTCTTCTGAACATTCTGATGACATAATTTTTCATACTTTGCTTTGATAAATACAAGCCAAAGATTAGGTAAATCCACCCAATAATATAATAAAAACCTGCCAAAGCATGGTAAATTGAAAGACACACTATACTAACAACAGTAATTAAATAACTAAATGCAATCATTCTAAATCCCATTCTTGAATATTCATATTGATTCATCTTTAAATATAATTTATAGATATATATAAGTGTTTCGGAAGAAAGATCTTAAAGAGTTTAGGGTTTGGAAGGTTCGGAATGTTGGGAAGGTTAGAATAGTTTATATCCCATATACCCTCCATACCTTCCATACCTTCCATACCTTCCATACCTTCCATACCTTCCACACCTTCCATACCTTCCATACCTTCCATACCTTCCATACCTTCCA
>JABHXF010000010.1 GCA_018657385.1 Candidatus Woesearchaeota archaeon
CCAATTAATAATAAAACTAATCCAAAACCAATACCACTTAATCGTCTTCCAAAATGAGCTCCAAAGTCTCCCCCTACAATCTTTGCTTTTACCATTATATCATCACCTTTGTTTTTTTCTTAATCTTGTAAATATTTTCAATTAAATCTGTTCCAGCATAACCAGCTAACAATGCAAGTGCAAAATTAGTACTAACCAATAACCCTGCAAACAACCCAATCATACCAGAAGCAACAAATGTAAACCAGAATGCATTTGATTTAAACTTTATTTTCTTATTATTATATCTGTATTTTGTAAATCCAACGCAAGCTCTTGCTAGCCCACCTATAAATCCAAATAATGCAGCTTGTAGTAACATATTATTATTCTTAGAATTGATATTTATAAAGTTTATTGATTAAATTAAAAATAAATTCCAGAGAAACATGTCCTCCGGACCTAGTTAAAAAGAAAAAATTAATTCCTATTCTCTTCTACCCACTTTTTAATTCTAGCAACACCTTCTCTAATGTGTTCTGTAGAAGTTGCATAACTAAATCTTAAATGTTCTCCTTCACCTTCATTTCTATGTCCAAAATGATTATCACTAAGACAAGCAACATTTAGTTCATCTAAAATTCTTTCTCTTAAAACATTAGAATCTTCACAACCTAACATTTTACAAGTTTCTGTAACATTTGGCCAAGCATAAAATGCTCCTCCTGGTTTTAAACATCTAAATCCTGGAACACCATTAAGAAGCTCAACAATTAAATCACGTCTTTCATGAAATACTTTTTTCATTTTTCTTGCTTCTTCCCAAGATTTTTCATGATTAAGAGCATCGACCATTGCACATTGACAAAGATGTGGTGCACAACTATCTGTATTAGTTACCCATCTTGTAAGATGAGGTGCTAATTTTTCATTAGCTGCATAACCTACACGCCAGCCAGGCATTGCAAATGTTTTTGAACTACTATCCAAAATAACTGTTCTTTCTTGCATTCCTGGAATAGCAGCAATACTATTGAATTCAGTATCAAACACTAATTCAGAATAAACTTCATCAGTTAAAACCCAACATTTAGGAAATTGTTTTACAACTTCTGCAATTTCATATAATTCATCTTTACTTAACACACCACCTGTTGGATTTTGTGGGGAATTTATAACCAATAATCTAGTTTTATCATTCATCTTTCTTTTCAAATCAAAAATATCAAAATTATATTTCTTTTCTTCTAACAAAGGTAATAATACGGGCTTTGCACCTTGCGCAATTGTTTGTGAAGAATAAATTGGATAACCTGGATTAGGAAAGATAACTTCATGACCTTGTCCTGGTTGTGTAACACTTGCAATTGTGTATAAAATAAAAGGTTTTCCACCACATCCAATTACAACACTATTAGGATTAACATCAATCTTTCTTGTTCTAGAAAAATATCCCGCAACAGCTTTTCTTAGCTCAGGAATTCCTGTTGAAGGAGTATAGGTTGATTTCCCATTATTAATTGCATTAATTGCAGAATCATTTATAACATCAGGTGTTCTGAAATCTGGTTGCCCAATGCAAAAACTAATAACTGGTTTACCCTCAGATAACATTTGGTTAACTTTGTCTAAAACTACGAATGAATTTTCTGTACCCATATTTAATGTTCTTTGTGATATTTCTAACATGTTTTATTCACCTTTTTATTTTTTTAAATCAAAAAGTATCTTTGCTTTCTTTGCAATATGTTCTCCACTAACTTCAAATTTCTTAACTAATTCCCATGATTCTCCAGATTCTCCAAACCTATCATTAACTCCAACCATGTCTAAAGTACAATTATGTTTATGATTTTTATTTGACTCTAAAATAACAGCCGCAACCTTATTACCCATTCCACCTTTTTGATGTTCTTCTGCTGTTACTATTATTCCACATTCTTTTGCAGCATTTTCAATTACTTTGTTATCTAAAGGCTTAATAGTATGCAAATTAATAACTCTTGTTTCAATATTATACTCATTTTTTAAAATCCATGCTGCTCTCATTGCTTCTGGCACCATAGGGCCACAAGCAATAATTGCTAAATCTTCATTTTCATTTTGATACTCAGAAGCTAATTTATGTTCAAATGCTTCTGAGAAACTTTCTTTTTCTCCTCTAAACCTAATTACATTTGCTTTTCCAAAAACAAAAGGTGTTTCAGCATTTGAAATAATTGGTGTTGCTTCTCTTGCAAATCTAACATATTTAGGACCAACAACATTAAATAATAATTCTTTTGTTGCTTTGTTTGTTTCAACAGAATCACATGGAACACAAACATTCATGTTTGGCAGACCACCAACCATGTATAGTTCTTCTAAACTTTGATGAGTTGCACCATCTGGTCCAACACTAACTCCACCATGAGCACCTGCTACAAAAACATTTAGATCACCATAACAAACAGTTGTTCTTAACTGGTCAGCATTTCTTGCACTTGCAAACACACCATAAGTTCCTACTACTGGTAGTTTTCCTTCTTTTGCTAATCCTGCCGCAACACAAGTCCCATCTTGTTCAGAAATACCAATACTAAAGAATCTATTTTTTCTTTCAGGATGATTTTTGTAAAACATGTCAATTAAAATTGAACCTGAAATGTCTAAACCTAAACAAACTACACGTTCATCATCTCCTTTTTCTTCTAATGCTTCTCCAAAACCTTTTCTTGTTGGCTTCATCTCTGCTTTCATTGTTTCTTGAGAATTCCACCAATAATTTTTACTAAACTTTGGTTGTTCATTTTCTAATTCATTAAGAACTTTTTTATGATATTCTTCTGCTGTTTTTAACATTGCTTCATAATCAATTTTATCAATTACATTTAATTCAGTTAATGCTTTAACTAATTCTTCACCACAAGGTGCTTTTCCATGCCACCCTGCTTGGTTTTCCATAAAACTTGCACCTTTACCTTTTATAGTTTTAAAAATAATAACAGTTGGTTTGCCTTTTATAGTTAAGGCTTCATTAAATGCCTTTTCAATCTCAATAATATCATGACCATTTGCTTTTATTACATGCCATCCAAAAGATTCAAACTTTTCACCAATTGGAAAAACATTTTTCACATCTTCAACATGTCCATCAATTTGCAAATGGTTTTCATCAACAATCCCAATTACATTATCTAGTTTATGGTGTGCAGCTGTTAAAGCAGCTTCCCAAACCTGACCTTCTTGTAATTCACCATCACCCATTATGCAAAAAACTTTGTAATCTTTTTTATCTAATCTTGCATTTAATGCAGAACCACATGCTAAACTTAATCCTTGCCCTAAACTGCCAGTACTAAACTCTACACCTTTTAGTTTTTTCCAATCAGGATGTCCTTGATATGGGCTACCTAACTTTCTTAGTCTAACAACATCTTTAACATCATAATAACCAGAATATCCTAAGCTAACATATAATGCAGGTGCTTTATGTCCAGCACTCCATACTATCCTATCTCGATTGTCCCAATTAGAATTATCAGGATCATGCTTTGCAACTTTCAGATAAAGAACAGCACAAATATCCATAATTGATAATGTTCCCCCAGAATGTCCGCTCTTTGCTGCGCATAATGAAATTAAATTATAACCTCGCATCATACTAGCTGCTTGTTTTAGTTCTTCAGAATTATATTGTCTTATTATTTCCCCTGTTTTTGAATTTGTTAACATCTTATCACCTTTTATTAAATTATTACTAGATTTCGCAAGTTTTTACTCCTATATATAATTTATCATACAATGTATTACTTATAGTCATTTATTTATAAAGAAACTACTAAATAGGAGTAATATTTATAAATAAACTAGAGTTTCTTTATATATATAATACATTATATTAGGTGTGAATAATGGTGGATTTAGAATTAGTTATAGCAACAGGTAATTTTTCAAGAAATATGCTTAATTTAGGTATGGAAAAGTTTTCTAAAAAATTAGATTATACATATGAAATAAGTTTTGCTGCTGAAGAAAGTCTTGTAGAAGAAGCACCAACTAATGCAGTTGTTTACATGCATGGAGATAACATGCAAGATAATAAAAATTTAGAACTAATTCCAAGATTAGCTGATATGAGACCAGATCTAAGAATAATTATGAGATTAGAAAAAGGACTTGTTAGAAGACTCTTTAAATCTGATGAATCTTTTGATCTATATCAAAGATTAAAACAAGAACATAATAAAATGTTTGAAGATGGTTATGCTGAATTTGATGAAAAATTCCCTGATCCAACAGAAGATGATGATGATAATCAATTTATAAGATTTGATCCTAGTAAGTTTATTATTGGTTCTTTTAATAATCCAGTTCCTTTTTTTGCAAAAGAAAGTTTTTATAGAGATTTTGAAGGAAATAGTGAACCTAATTTTGATAATTATATGCAACAATGGTTTGCACAACCTAAATTAGATTTTGTTGTTGTTTATGATGAAGGTAAAAGAGGATATGAAGATGCAGTTGGACAAATGTTATTTGGAGAATTATCACAAGAATATGGATTTAGATATAATTTTGATTGGAAAACAGAAGATACATTTGCTAATCCCGATGAATTCCCAGAAGGTGCAATTGTTTTAACACATTCAAGTTATAATAAAGATAATAGAAATTTAGCAAGTATATGTAGTTTAGCAGAACAAAGACAAGATCTAAGATTTCTTATTAGAACAGAACCAGGTCAAAACGTTGGTGCAATGCAAAGCTTTTATAGAGAAATTATGACTGCAGATTTCTCTCCAACATCAAGAGCAGTTGCAATTGGTGATTCACCTGTTGCATTAACAGGCGCAAGAACAATGAATGATAAAAGTTATTTATCTTTCAAAGATTATGTTCAAGAATTAGTAGAGATGAGAAAATGAGTGATAAACCCAAATTAGACATAGTAATTGCTAATACATCATATATAAAAAATAGATTTGAAGATTTAATTGAGATGCATTTAGATGATGTTGCTGATGAAGTTGGTTTTGAATATAAATTAAAATTAGAAAAAGATTCTTATCTTCATCAAACTGAATTAATCCCACAAAATGCACTTGTAATGACACATCTTGGTGCATATTCAGATCTTATTAAGTATTTACCATTAAAAGTAGTTAGAGCTTGTTTAGATCCTGAAAAGGGAAACAGGTTAGATTTAAGATTTATACTAACAATAGATGGAAGTTATTTAAGTCGAAATTATTTTACAGAAGATTATGAAGATAAAGATGGTTTATTTGATTTTTTAAAATCAGTAAGTGAAAAAGAATTAGATCCTGCAAACAATGTTTCACCAATTTTTGAAAGAGATCCTTTTGAATTTTTTGATAGTCAAGAATTCAAAGATTACATGAAAAAGTATGTAGAGATGAGGCAAATAAATGAGTGTAACAATTGACATATTAGTTGTAAATAAAGATTATAATAGAGACATTCATCGTAATGCATTGAGAATCTTCCAGAGTGCTGGATTTTATGAAGGTTGTAGATTTACATTTCATGATGATTCTGATTTATTTGTACCTTCTCGTTGTTCAATTCCTGAAGGTGCAATTATTTATACACATGCTGGTTTTAATAATGGATTGATTGGATTAAGGACAGCAAAAACTTATGCAGATCATTCATCTGAAGATCATAGACAAGACTTAAGATTTATTATTGATATTGATTACTCTCTTACATCTGAAGAGGGTTTTATGAAAAGATGTAATGATAAAGAGCTATATACATTCTTGATGAGTTTTAATGATAATGAATTTACTCCAAGAAACCAAATATCTCCAAGACCTTCAAGTACTATGCCAGCTATACTCCCTGAAACAGATAGATATGGTAATAATTTCGTAGAATACATAAATGAACTAAAACAAATGAGGCAGACAAATGAAAGTACTAATACTTGATGATTATGCAAAACCAAGAGAAGATGCAAGAAAAGCATTAGAGGATATTTTAGATAATGTAGAGGTTACAGAGTTCTCAGATCCTAGAGAAGCATTAGAATCTTACAGAAGGGAGAATTATGATTTAGTTATAAGTGATATTTTAATGCCAGACATGAATGGGTTTGAGTTTGCTGCAGCAGCATTAAGACATAAAGTAACTCCAATAGTTATGCATACTGGTTCATGGAGCAAAGATTACATTACTCAATTTGTATTGAATGGAGCATCTGATAAAGTTCCTTTAAAAGTTGTTGGCAAGAAATATGTTCATGATAATTGCGAAGAATACAAAGCAGCATTAAAAGAAGGTATTGAAGGAGCAGTTGAAAAATCAAAAAAACTTAATAGTGGATTTTTAAGAACTATGGCTGGATTAGTTGGTTATAATATTGGATTAAAACTAGAAGGTTTAGATAAAATCAATGCAAAATTAGCTGAGAAAGATGATTATTTAGTTGATTATATCAAAGCAGTTTATTCTGAATTAATTAATAATGCAAACGAAGCAGCAAATAGATTAGATAATGAAAAGCTTAAACAAAGAATCCTAGAGATAGAATGGACTGATCCTGGAAAAGCAAGAAACACTTTAGAGTATATGCATCATTTTAGAGGTTATCCTTTGCCTGGGCTAAGTATGATTATGAATATGTTTCCAGAGGAAAGTGAAGCTTTTTCAGACCTTGAAAGCATACATGAAAAAATGCAAGATATTACATCTATTATTATGGACTATAGAGAAATGGGAATAGCAATACCTCATGAAAAAAGAAGATATAAAAAAAGATTAGCTAATCAAGATAGAGAACCTATTCCAATGGCAGATTTTCCTGTTAAATTGTTAGGAAGACAAAAATTTCATCAGTTTTTATGGGATGATCAATGGAAACAAAATTTACATATAATTTCTCCTGGAAATAATCCAGAACAACATGAAAAAGCAATTGAAGAAATGTTAGATATTTATGATTCATTAATATTAAGATCTATGTATAGAGGAGAAGATGGAAGTTTACCATTAGCTGGATTTTTTGATTCTATTGTTATCAAAAATATTGAAAATTATTTTTATGCTGTTGAGCAAATAAGAAAAATGGATAGCAAAGCTCTTGCAGAGTTATGTTTACATAGAGGATTACAAGAACCAGATGCAAAAAACATGTTTATTGCAGCTGAAGTTTATCATGAAACTTCTTTTCTTGGTGCAGTAATTGAACATCCTAATTTAGAAGGACTTTATTTAATTGAATTTGGTATAAGATCTTTAACTAAATC
>JABHXF010000011.1 GCA_018657385.1 Candidatus Woesearchaeota archaeon
ATTTATTATTATTATTATTATTATTATTATTATTATTATTATTATTATTATTATTATTATTATTATTATTATTATCTATTTCTTCTTGAACAGGATATAAAGCAATTGTTTTTGTATATTGGTTACTATCCTCTTTTATCTTAACCATATCTTTTTTTTCTATATAACTTGTTGCATGGGTTATTATTTTATATGTTTTTCCAGGTTTTAAGCTAAATGAAACATATCCTGAATTTGAAGTTGTTTTTTCACCAACAATCTTTTCATGATTTCTGACAGTAACTATGGCGTCTTTTAACGGATTAGCATAAGGCTTAGCTTGATTAGTTGCGTCTGTTACTTTAATATACAACCATTTATTCCCTTTTTCTGTATAAGAATCTATCTCTTGAGTTACTTTAGGGCTTGATTTTCTTAAAACTCTATCTGCTTCTCCTGTCAAATCATTATCTTTTATAATTATACTATTAGTAATGTCATTATTTAAAATCATTAAGAAAATGCCAATTACAGCAACAATACCAACAATAATTATTAAATATGCTTCATTTGTTTTAATCCTTTTAGCCATATTTCACCTTTTTATACTACTAATAAGGACACTATTATTTAAAGATTACCAAAAACTTAATAAATGTGCTTTTAAATAAACTTAATAACATGAAATATGTATTTTACTTTATGACAGCATTTGTTGCCTTAATATTCTTATTTGGAGGGGTTTTAAGTAATGATATTAATCTTAACCAAGAATTACATGGCATGGTTGTGAAATCTCTTGATTACGAAGAACCATTAGTAGTCGAAGAATCAATTGATCCAATACAAGAAGCAGAATTATACTCTGATTTAATTGTTGTGTATCCATATGAAGGATAATTGTTTTT
The DNA here is from genome assembly GCA_018657385.1 of Candidatus Woesearchaeota archaeon. Lineage (GTDB taxonomy): Archaea > Nanobdellota > Nanobdellia > Woesearchaeales > DSVV01 > JABHXF01. The sequence goes on from JABHXF010000011.1 coordinate 888, forward strand.
AATTTTCACATATTAGGTTTTTTATATATTTAAGCAAATGAAGAATGATATCAAATAAATTCAAGCAATTTCTACAAGAATTAAAGAAAATACCTAATTTAATGACTTTACTAAGATTAATATTAATTCCTTTCTTATTTTACTTTGCTTATACACAACAAAAGTATATTTTCACAGCATTATTTTTGTTAGCAGGAATCACAGATGTATTAGATGGTTATTTAGCTAGAAGATTAAAACAAGAATCTCAGTTTGGAGCAAGATTTGATTCAATTGCTGATTATGCTATTGTGTTATCATTTATTTTCTGGATGTATTGGTTTATGCCTGAATTTGTAATTACTAATCTTTATATTTTTGTTATTATTTATGTGTTATTTGCATTAAGTTTTATCTTTGAATATTTTATTTCAAAACAAAAATGCGGATTACATACAATTGCTGAGAAAATATCTGTTTTATTGGCATATTCACTTTTCTTATTGTTTGTATTGTATAAACCAATTGGTTGGCTTTTGAAATTAATTTCTATCTTTTTCATATTATCCTTTATTCAAACAATCTATAAATCTTATAGGGATGAAAAACCCAATAGTATGTCTTTAATACAAACAATTAAATCAAAGTTTAAGTAAAATAAATCTAATTTTAATTATTCAGAATTCAATTTTGTCTTCTAGTTCTATACTATTTTTTTTAATAGCGTCCTGATAAAGCTCTAAAACATACTTGGCTTTATTTTTAGAATTAAATAATCTAAATGGCCTAAGGTTTCCCTTAATCTCAACAACTCTCTTATCCTTGTCTAACAGAACAACATCTATTGGAAAAAATACAAACCACATATGCAGTCCAATCTTTTTCTCTTTATCAAATACAAATATTAGATTTCTAAAATTTTTCTTCCTTGAAAACATCAATCCCTTAGCTTTTGAGAAAAAAGTATTACATAATTTATAATCTTGGGCAAATGTTCTGTTTTTTGTGATATTTTTAATTATCATTATTCACACTCTTTATTTATAATCATAAAAAATTACTGTATAATTCATTCTTTTAGAAGTAATTTCTCATAATCCCATTCATCTTGGTTTCTAACTATTTGTGAACATTCTTTTTTACCATGCCAATGCGCCCAGCAGGTTTCTCCAAACTGGTCCCATTTAATACATTCTTTACAACATTCATTATTTGCATTTGGGATGTTGGTCTTAATTTCTTGTTTTCCTTTTTTTACCATTTTATGATTTCTAAGCATATCTAGAATTTAAAGTTTTCTATTATAAATTATATCTGGTGGAAATACAAATTAAAAAACAAAGAAATAAAATAAAGTAAAAATTATTCAATCTTAACGATTTTTACCTTAAATGTAAGACTTTTACCTGCTAATGGATGGTTTAGGTCAATTTTAACTGTTGCATCTCCAACTTCAGCAATTCTTGCACCATATGTTTTTCCATCAGGTGCTTTTAAGCTTAAAACCATACCAACCTTTGGTTCAACATCTTTAGGTAATTTGTCTTTAGGAACTTCTTGGATAAGCTGTGGATTAACATCTCCATAAGAATCTTTAGGTTCAAGTTTAAATTCCTTTTCTTCTCCTTCTTTCATTCCTTTAACAGCATCATTAAATCCTTTTACAACTTGTTTAGCATCAACTGTGAATGTTAATGGTTCTCTGCCTTCAGATGTATCAAAAACTTCACCATTATCAAGCTTTCCTGTGTATTCTAAAGTTACTTTGCTTTCTTCTTTAGCAATATTTTCACTCATTATTTACCAACTCCATGTATTTCTGACCATATTATGTTCCATTTATAAGCATAATTCACTTATAAATTAATGGCTTATTTTATGAAAGAATGCCCTTATTATATATAAAGTTTTATATATAGTTATTGTAAACCTTAATAACATATGAAAGCAAGTAAAACAAAAATTCACATAATTACATTTGGCTGTTCTTTAAACTTTTCAGATAGTGAAGTGATGGCTGGCTTATTAAAAAAACATGGTTTTAAAATAGTGAAAACTTCTAAGCAAGATGAAGGAATTAAAAAAGCAGAACTTATAATCATAAATTCTTGTACTGTTAAAGATACCACAGAAAAAAACTTCAAGAAATTGTTAAAAAAATTAACTCAATTAAAAAAGAAAATTATAATTGCTGGATGTATTTCACAAACAGATCCTGAACAATTAGAAGGATACAGTTTAATTGGAACAACACAGTTAAATAATATTGCAGAAGTTGTTGAGGAAACCTTAGCTGGCAATATAATTAAATTATTAGAAAGAAGCAAAACTAATCCTAGACTTAATTTACCTAAGATTAGGAAAAATCCTTTTGTGGAAATAATTCCTATTTCTCAAGGTTGTTTGGGCAATTGTAGTTATTGTAAAACAAAAGCTGCAAGATTTAATTTATTAAGTTATGATAAAAAAGCAATTTTATGCCAGGCAAAAGAAGCAGTTGAGCAAGGTGTAAAAGAAATCTGGTTAACTTCTCAAGATAATGCTGTCTATGGTAATGATATCAAAAATAAAAAATTAACAAAAATAACACTTGTTGACTTATTAAAAGATTTAATAAACTTACCTGGTAAATTTAAAGTTAGAATAGGTATGGGTAATCCTAATCATTTCATTAAAATTATTGATGAGTTATTACTTTTATTTAAATCTAAAAATGGGGATAAACTTTATCAATTTTTACACATCCCTTTACAATCTGGAAACAATACCATTCTCAAGGCAATGAACAGAAAGTACAAAGTTGATGATTACAAAAAACTGATTAGAAAAATAAAAAAACAAATTCCTAAAATGACTCTTTCCACTGATTTAATTGTTGGTTTCCCAGGTGAAACAGAAAAACAATTTATGGATTCAATTAAGTTAATCAAAGAAATTAAACCAGCTGTTTTAAATATTTCACGTTATTCTGCAAGACCCAAAACTCTTGCTGCTAACATGCCTCAAATTCACGGTAGGGACATAAAAAACAGATCTAGATTATTAACAAAAGAATTTTATAAAATTGCTATCCAACAACACAAAATATGGTTAGGTTGGAGAGGTTATATTGTTATTGACGAGGAGGGTAAGGTTGGAACAGATACAATGATTGGAAGAAACTTATCATATAAACCAGTTATTATTAATAACATCCATAAAAGAAAAAAAATTAACATAGGGGATGTAGTTAAAGTTAAAATAGTAAATACAACAAGAAATGATTTACGTGGGGAAATAATCAAATAAAAATTATAATTCAAATATAATAAAAAAATTAAAGAATCAAACAAAAAAATTAATCTCTGATTGGGTTATCACCATTTGGCTTCATCAATGCTTTGTCTGTCATATTCATACTTTCTTCTCCATCTAGAAAACCCATTGCAGCTCTGATTGCATCAATATTTTCTGGAACTACATCACTTTCTTGATGGACAGCCTGCATAAAAAAGATTTCTTTACCATGAACACCTACACCTTTTTCCCAAATGCAAATATCTGTCATGTCTCCTCTAAAATTACCTAAATCTTTTGCATACTCCATAATTTCTGCAGTTGAGTTAACTCCTAATTCTTTTCTTACAATCTTTACTCTTCTTGTATTTCTTAATACTTCCATAACTTCTTCTCTTGTTACTTTGTGTTCTTTAAGATCTACACTTAAATTATGCATGTGCATTAATGTTGTAGGAACAACAACTGCTGTTGTAAAAACTTCTACATCTGGGAGAACTGTTCTTACATCTGGACCATGATGTGATGGTAATTCTAGACAAGGAACAATTGCATTAACTGGTCCTCTTTTGGTTTGACCTGGATCAGTTGCTCTTCTTATCAATGTTGCCCTTACACGAAGTATTGGCCACTTTTGATGGATTGCATGTAATGTTCTTGTTAACCCAGTTGTGTTACAGCTTACAACTCTGATGTTTTTCTTTCCAATTGCTTCTTTGTAATTACATTGTGCAACAAAGCTTTGTCCCATATCAGCTTTTTCTCCGCCTTGATAAATTGCTTTTAAATTTGGGTAAGTATCATAATGTTCTTCTTTATTTTTTCTTGCAATTTCTTTAGGGGTGCAATCAACAACAACATCAATCTGGCTTAATAAATTTCTTAAACTACCTTTTATTTTTATTCCATGTTCACATAACTCTGTTATGTCATCCATTGCATAGATGTCTATACCTTTTTTTTTAGCAATCTCTACCCTATAATTATGTTTTCTAGCAGTTATTCCTATTAGCTGCATATCTTTTTGTCTCATTACAGCATCTGCTACCCTTTTTCCAATTGTACCATATCCAACTATTCCTACTTTATACATCACTATCACCTTGATTATTATTTTTCTATTATCTTATTTTGAGTTGTTTATTCATTAACTTGTTCATTTGTCTTTAACCTTCTCCCAGTCTTCTAAGAACTTTTTAATTCCTTTATCAGTTAATTCATGTTTAAACATTTCATTAATTAGTTTAGGTGGTATTGTTGCAATATGTGCTCCTAACATTCCAGATTCTTTTACATGTTCAAGATTTCTTACACTAGCAACAATTATTTCAGTTTTGAAATTATAATTTTTATAAATTTCAACAATTTCTTTGATAACATCCATTCCTTTTTCTCCAATGTCATCTAATCTTCCAACGAATGGACTTACGAAACTTGCACCAGCTTTTGCTGCTAAAATAGCTTGATTAGCAGAAAATGTTAAGGTGACATTACATTTTATTCCTTCTGCTTCTAAAACCTTTACTGCTTTTATTCCTTCACTTGTCATTGGAACTTTAATAATTATATTTTTATGTATTTTACTTAATTCCTTGCCTTCTTTAATCATACCTTCTGCATCTAGGCTAACAGCTTCAGCACTTATTGGTCCATCTACTATTTCTGTTATTTCTTTTACAACTTGTTCAAAATTTCTTCCTTCTTTAGCAATTAAGCTTGGATTAGTTGTAACGCCATCAATTATTCCAATATCATTTAATCTTTTAATTTCCTCTACATCAGCTGTATCAATAAATATTTTCATTTTATCATCTCCTTAATCTTCATCATTAATTTTTTTAATATAATCTCTTACAATTTGTGCGCTACCATTTGCCTTGAATGCATCAAAAAACTTAAGTGCTTCTTCGTATGTTTTATCTTCAATCTTTTTTACAGTTTCTGAATCAAGGGCATAAATCTCATCAAAAAATTGTTTTGTTGCAAACTTTCCAAATTTACCCCATATCTCGTCATCTGATTTTGCACCCTTTTCTTTTGCTTTTTCACTATATGTATCTATTACCCATTTGTGAACTTTATTAAAAAATTCAGGATTTTTTTCTTTAACAACATTCCAAAATAAATTTTGCCAAAATGTTCCGACATTTCCTTTGATTATATCTCCATGTGGAAACTCTTTTTTGATTATGTTCAAAGGTGTTCCTGTAATTCCATGTTGTGCAATTCTAACCTCACTATTCATATTTCTTAATGCTTGTGCAACAGATTTTGTTTGTTCAATATCTATATTAATTTGTTCAATTAATTTTCCATTATCATCATAAATATTTCCATGTGTTGAACCATTTGCAATTGCTAAAACTTGTGGATAAACTTCTGCATTATTTAATGCTTTTATGTATCCATCAGCTTCTTCAGGACTTGTAAGAATCATTCCTTCATTTCCCTTTCTTCCGATTTCTCCAACTTCTACTTCAAAACCAAATTCTGAATTCCCATGTTTTTCATTATATTTTTGTTTAATATGTTCTCCACAAACAATTGTACTTCTTATATTGTCTGCTAACTCTTCTTCTACACCATTTCCTTCAAAATTAAATAAGTGAGAAGCGTCAATTGCAAAAGAGGAGTAACCTGTATCAATACAACTAGTTAATAATTTTTTGACTTCTTCTAATTCTTCTTCACTACCTTTTTTTACTGCAGTATGGTCAGCATGTAATCCCCATACTTCAAACTCAACTTCAGAAGCAGTTTTACATGCATGTTCTGATAATGTTTTAGGGGTTAAACCAGTATAACCTCCATCTGCATTACATTCTGATTTTGCTAATTCAATTATGAATGCAGCATCAGCTTCTTTTGCAGCTCTAAATAAACCTTTCATTATTCCAACACAAATTCTTGTGTTACATGCCATTATTATACATCCTTTATCTTTTAGTGCTTTGAATAAGTATGCTCCATGCATTGGTTTCATATTATCACCTTTTTTTTAATTATTATTAATTATATCTTTTATTTTTTATTCTATTTTCCAGCATTTTCTAGCAAGTTCTATTTCATATTTGCTACCAAAATATACTGGGCTTCTTTGGTGTATATTTTTTGGGATAATATCCAAAATATCATCCTGGCCATCTATTGCATATCCACCTGCTTGTTCCATTATGAATGCTAATGGTTGTAGTTCAAACAATATTCTTAGTTTGCCTTCTGGTTTATTTATGATGGGGGGATTAGTAAATACCCCTCCTCCTTTAAGCAAAATCTGATTGAAATCAGCAACACCTGCCCCTGAATATCTTAATTTATGTCCTTCTTTTTCTAATAATTCTATGAACTTACGATGGCATTCTAACCAATCTCTTCTAAGTGCTCCTGGTGAGTAAAGTTTTCCTTTTTCTTTAATCTTTATATTTTTCTGAGATAATAAAAATTCACCTTCTGGATTAAGGACAAATTCATGTGTGCCTTTCCCAGTTGTCAATACTAATGTTGTCAAAGGTCCATATAATACATACATACTTGCAACAATGCTTTTTCTTCCTTTAAAACCACCTTTGTATATTCCAACAATAGTTCCTACGGCAAAATTCACATCTACTAACGAACTTCCATCTAATGGATCAATTGTGACAGAATAAATTGCTTCTTCACCTTGTTCAGGCATTTTTACACTTATTACTTCATCTTGTTCTTCACTTGCTAATTCTTTTACATATTTGCTATGCTTCATCCGCTCTATAATTATTTTATCAGCTGCTTTATCAAGTTCTAGTTGCTCATCTCCAGAAATGTTTTTTGTGCCTGCGTACTTTCTGTTTACTTCATGTATTTTTGAGGATATGTATTTTGATGTTACTGCAATATAGAATATGAGTCTCCTTAATTTTACATCAACTTTTTCTTCAACAAGAAATGTTCTTAGATCGATGTTGTTTATTCCTTTCATCTTATCACCTTTTTTACATTGATTATTCTTTCTTGACATCTAAATTATGCTTTTAATAACCACCATAATAATAATAATATAACAACTCCCCATATTATATAATTTAATGCTTTGTATATTGGTTTTGGCTTATCAATTTTTGGTAGGCCACATCTATTATATTTCATCATTTTTATGTTCTACAATCATTGTATATTATATAAAGTTTGTGTATTATCATACTTCATCATACTTTTCAAAAGATTTATATATTAGCTGAGGTTAAGCAAGAAAATAAAAGTTAAAGATAATTAAACAGGGGTTATAATATGAAAGAACGTGTTACACTAACTTTAGATACAAATTTGTTAGCAAAGATTGACAAAAAAGTAGATGGATTTAAAATCAAAAATAGGAGTCATTCTATTGAATTAATGTGTATGAAAGCATTAGGTGAATCTGCTCCTAAACTAGGTTTAATATTAGCTGGTGGCAAAGGCACAAGATTAAAACCAATAACCGATGAGATTCCAAAACCATTATTACCTATTTTGGGAAAACCAGTAATTGAATATACTTTAGATTTATTTAAGCAATTTGGAATTACAAAAGTTCTTCTTTCTATTGGTTATATGGGTGATATGGTTAAAGAACATTTTGGAGATGGGAGAAAATTTGGGCTAGAGATAATTTATGTTGAAGAAGATAAACCTCAAGGAACAGGTGGTCCATTAAGAATTGCAAAAGAACATTTAACTGAAACCTTTGTTATGTGTAATGCTGATGAATTAAAAGATGTTAATCTAGATGATATGTATTTATTTCATAAAGAAAACAAAGCAATTGGAACAATTGCACTAACAACAGTTCAAGATCCTAGTGCCTATGGTGTTGCTAAGTTACAGGGCAATAAAATTTTAGAGTTTATTGAAAAACCTAAAAAAGAAGATGCACCATCTAACTTAATTAATTCAGGTTTATATATTCTAGAACCAGAAGTTTTAAATTATGTTCCAGAAGGTGAAGAACCAGTTTCCATTGAAAGAGATGTTTTTCCTAAACTAGCAGAAGCAGGTAAGTTATTTGGTTATCATTTTGCTGGGCAATGGTTTGATACAGGATCATTAGAAAGATTTGATACTGCAAGAAAAAACTGGAAAGGTTTTAGCTGGGAGAAAAAAGAATAATTAAAATAAATAATTATTCAAATACTTATATAATCAAATGAGGTGTTTTTATGTCTATATTCAAAGCATATGATATAAGGGGTATTTATCCTACAGAGTTGAATGAAAATACTGCTTATAATGTTGGTAGGGCTTTTATTATTTTTACAGGTGCAAAAGAAGTTTGTGTTGGTCAAGATGCAAGAAAAACTTCTCCTAAACTTTTTGATGCATTAACTAAAGGAATAACTGATCAAGGTGCTAATGTTATTGATATTGGATTATGTTCAACACCTTTATTTTATTTTGCAACAAAAAATTATGCTTCAGGAATTATGGTAACTGCTTCTCATAATCCTGCAGAATATAATGGATTCAAGCTTTGTAATGGTGGTACGCATCCAATTAGTGGAGAAACAGGTATAAAAGATATTGAGAAGATGGTTATCACAAATAATTTTAAAGATGTTGTTTCTAAAGGTAGTATTTCTAAACATGATTATCTGAATGAATTTATTGATTTCTGTTTGAAACATAAGGGAGAAATAAAGTCTATGAAAATTGTTATTGATACAGCAAATGGTATGGGCGGGTATGTTTTCCCCAGAATCTTTGAAAAGCTTCCACAACTAGAGATTATACCACTTTTTTCAGAAATTGATATGAGCTTTCCAAATCATGAGGCTAATCCTTTAAAGCCAGAAAACATGGTTGATTTACAAAAAGCTGTTATTGAAAATAAAGCTGACTTAGGCATTGCTATTGATGGTGATTCTGATAGGGCAATGTTTGTTGATGAAAATGGGGATGCAATAAGTTCTGATTTTGTTACAGCATTATTGGGATTAGAATTATTAAAAGAAAAACCAAATGCTGCTATGGGTTATGATGTACGGAGTTCTAAAATTGTGAAAGAGATTTGGGCTGAAAATGGTGCAAAACCTTTTGTAACAAGGGTAGGTCATGCTTTAATTAAAGAGATGATGAGGACAGAAAATTCTTTTTTTGCAGGAGAACTTTCAGGCCATTATTATTTTCAAGAGATGGGGTACACAGAGAATACAATTTTGGCAACATTAATTATGTTAAATCTGATTTCAAAGGAAAATAAAACCTTATCTGAAATTGTTAAACCATTAAAGAAATATTTTCAATCAGGCGAGATTAATTTTGAAGTTGAAGATAAAATGGCAAAGATGAAAGAACTTGAAGAGCTTTATAAAAATAAAGGTGCACTTAATACACATTGGCTTGATGGCATAACTGTTGAGTTTGAAGATTGGTGGTTTAATGTAAGACCATCTAACACAGAACCTTTGTTAAGACTTAATTTAGAATCCAATACAAAAGAATTACAGGATGAAATGTTTGAAGAATTGAAAAAAATTATTGAAAGTTAGAAATAAATATTTTTAAATTTTCTTTTTCATTTGTTAAGTAACATAATTATATTTAATTTATTCTCCATCAATTCCTTCAATTAATGCATTTTTTGTTTCTGCTAATTCTTCATTGAAAATGGAATACCCTAACCACTCCTTATATTCATCAGAAAACAAATACAAATCATTATCAGTTATTACAATATTAATATATGAATATAATTCTTTATGGTTTTTTTCATTGATTAAAAAAATATTTGATGATTCATCATTAACTTTTCCTAAGTATATTCCATTTTGTGGTTCAATTAATGGTGCATTATTTAATAACTCTAAATCATTAATGTTTTCAATTTTTTCTTTTGTAAACCCAATAATACAATGTCCTGAAATACTACCTCTAACAAAATCATATAAATAACCACAAACAATATTTGGATAAATATAACCTTTTTCTAAATCAATGTCTGTTCCTCCTTGTATATACCACATATTACTATATTCTACTCCATAAGTTTCTTCAGGATCTTCACTTCCTTGCCAAGCTTCAATTGTAAAACGATCAACTCCATTTTTTAAGCATTGATCTAATATATAATTAAATTCTGCTTTATAAAATAATGAATAATCTTCACAATCCCCTCCTTTATTTCCTAAAAACTCTTGAATTGATTGTAATTGATCAACTTCGTTGCTTGTTACATAGTCATACATATAATTTAATCCTAATCTTTCTTTATTGATAAAGAAGAAACATCCAGTTTTAATTCTGCATGTATGTTCTGTTATTTTATAACAATTTCCAGGTCTTAAATAATATTCTATTTTTTCATTTTTAATCTCTGAATTGTCTTTTACCCACTCCATTGAATCTTCAATCTCGTCTTGGTAAACATTAATTTTCCCAATTGTTTTTTTAACTTCTTCAATTAATAAATCATGTCTTTCAGTAAGTTTTTTATGTTTCTGTTCAATATTTCCTAAACTAGATTGAACTTCTTGTTTTTCTTTTTCTATTGCTGTTAGATTTTCACTAAGTGAAACAAGAGATGTTTCAGTTGTTTCTTTATAATCAGAATATTCTTGATCCAATGAATTATAATTTTCTTTAAGTTGTTTATGCTGGGCTTGAATATAAAATAATCCAACTCCTAAACTAATTAAACAAATCATTAAAACAATTAATATGATATAATTAGATCTCTGATAACTATATCTTACTTTTTCCTCTTTTATTTTCATAATCATATTCAGAACAAAAGTAGTTAATAAATTTTACTATCTTTTAGTTTATTATTTTTTAATTATCCATAAATTATATAAACAACATATTTCATGACATATTTCATGGGATTAAGAAAGACTTTTTTGGCAATTGGGATTGCAATAATTTTTGCATTATTCATAGGTTATGGATTGTATGTTTTTTATGAAATGCCAAAGGGTTCTTATGGGCAAGATTGTTATGAAGAGTTTAAGTGTTATGATCTTTCTAATTGTACAAAAGAAGTTGTTGTAGAAGATAGGATGGAAAATGAAGAACAAACTATGCCTGTTCCTGTTGAAGCTGATCCCTTTTGTCATGAAAAATTATATGATTCTAAAGAATATCAAGAATGTGAAGAAAAAAGAGATGAATGTAGAGAAAATGCATTACTTGTTTCACCACAATATGCTCATGCAAGATTCAACTTTTTTGCATTATTAATTTTTGCTGCAATTGCATTAATTGTTGGTGTTTATCTTAAAAATTTAGAAGGTATTGGTTCTGGTTTTATCGGTGGTGGTATCTTACTTATATTATGGTCCCTACCATATACTAATCTTTATTGGTTTAATTGGAACAAATATATTAAATTAGCTGCATTAGGTCTAATTTTAGTACTTTTGATTTATTTAGGTTATAAGAAATTGGAGAAATAGTTATATATTAATATTGTATTCTTTCTAATTTATGTATTTAATAATAATTCATATATTAATATAATTTTAATATAAAACAACAATATTTATAAACAATAATAATATCCTCTCCTTTGATGAGAAAGAAGGAGAAGAATGAAATTGTTTTTCTCCACTAAAATACAGTGGATTTAGGTGATCAAAATTAAATTAAAACCTGTTTTACCAACATTAAGGGAAAAAAAGCGTTATTTGTCTTTTAAAGTTCATTCTAAGGATAAAATGGCTTCAAATTTGGTAAAGGGTGCTATTAAAAGCTCTATGTTAAAATATGTTGGTGAGTTAGGAACATCTGAAGCTGGATTAATGTTTATGGATAAATTATATGATCAAAAAACACAGATTGGTGTAATAAAAGTTGCTAATAAACATGTAGATTCATTAAAAATCAGTTTAGCTTTAATAGATAAAATTAATAAATCTAATGTTATTGTTAGAAGCATAAAAACATCAGGTATGATTAATAGAATGAAATAAAATAATAAAGTTGATAATCAAAATAAAATTAATCAAAATAAAATAAACAAAAATATAAAATAGGTGATAAAATGCAACCAATACAACCAAAATCTTCGATTTTAGAGCATTGTTTGCATTTTCACAATAATAAAAGTAAACACAAAAATATAAAATAGGTGATAAAATGCAACCAATGAGTCATCAAATGATGGGATATGATAGGGCTATTACAATGTTTAGTCCAGATGGAAGATTATTACAAGTAGAATATGCAAAAAAGACAGTAAAACAAGGTTCAACAGCTCTTGGCATGGTATGCAAAGATGGTGTTGTTTTAATTACAGATAAAAGAATTGTTGATAGTTTAGTTGTTCCAGAATCTGTTGAAAAAATATTCATGATTGATAATCATATTGCAGCAACTGCTTCAGGAATAATTAGTGATGCTCGTGTTTTAATTGAAAGGGCACAAATAAAAGCTCAACAACACAGAGTTACATTTGATAGTCCAATTGATACTTTAGTAATTGTTAAAGATATGTGCAATTTAAAACAAATTTGTACTCAAAGTGGAGGTTTAAGACCATTTGGTGTCTCTATTTTAGCTGCAGGTATTGATAATGAAGAACCAAAGTTATTTGAAACTGATCCAACTGGAATTTTTTTCCAATATAATGCAAGTGTTATAGGTGAAGGAGAAACAGAAATTGAAGAACTATTGCATAAAGAGTATAAAAAAGAAATGACAATTGAAGATGGTTTAAAATTAGGTGTAAAAGCATTAACAATGGTTGTCGACAAAAATTTCAATGTTGATAGACTTGATTGTGTTTATATCAAAACCACTGACAAAATATTTACACGAGTTCCAAAAGATAAATTATCACTCATTTTAAATGAGGTTAAGAAAAAAAAGAAATAATCTTAAGAAAAGATAATCAAATAATTAAATCATTGAAATGAATAAACAAAAAGGTAAAAATGGTAAATGTTGACAAAGCTGTTATAGCAAGGCTAAAGAAAGATGGGAAAGATTTTGAAATCTTAGTAGATTGTGATAATGCTATTTCTTTTAAACAAGGAAACTCAATTAGTTTAAAAGATGTTTTAGCAGACGACAAAATTTTTACAGACTCAAAAAAAGGATTAGTTGCTTCTGAATCTTCATTAACAACTATTTTTGGAACAAGCAATATAGATGATGTTGCAAAAATTATTATTAATGACGGAGATATACAATTAACTTCAGAGTTTAGAGCAAAGTTAAGAGAACAAAAAAGAAAGAGAATCTTAACACATATTCATAGGAATGGTATTGATCCTAAAACAGGATTACCTCATCCAATTCAAAGGTTAGAATTAGCATTTGATGAAGCAAGAATAAAAATTGATGAAAACTTGCAAGAGGACAAACAAATACAAGATATACTTAAAAAACTACAACCAGTGTTACCAATTTCATTTGCATTAAAAGAAATTGCAATCAAGGTGCCAGCACAACCAGCAGCAAAATCATATGGTCCAATAATGAATGTTTTTAATTCAATGGGCAAAGTTTTGAAAAATGAATGGTTAAATGATGGTTCTTGGGCAGCAGTTGTTGAAATTCCAGCAGGAATGCAGAATGATCTTTTTGACAAATTAAATGGATTAACACAAGGAACAGTTGAAACAAAAATCTTGAATACAAAATAAAGGTGCAGAAAAATGGGAAAATTAATAGTTGAAAATAAAACAATTGTCGTTCCTGGAGAAACACTAGCAGAAGGTATGGATTACCTGCCAGGTAACGGAACATATAGAATTGGTGAAAAAATTCTAGCAGAGAAATTAGGTTTAGTTAATGTAGATGGAAGAGCATTGAAATTAATTCCACTTGCAGGAAGATATTCTCCTAAAATCAATGATACAATCATTGCAAAAGTTATAGATGTTACTCTCAATGGTTGGCGTCTAGAAACAAACTCAGCTTATACAGCAATGTTGCCAGTAAAAGATGCAACTGCTCAATATATTGCTAGGGGAGCAAACTTAACTGCTTTTTTTGATATTGGTGATCATGTTGTTGCAAAAATTACAAATGTTACAAGTCAAAAATTAGTTGATGTTAGCACAAAAGGACCTGGCTTAAGAAAATTAGCAGGTGGAAGAATCATTGGAGTTAATCCGTACAAAGTACCAAGAATTATTGGTAAACAAGGTAGTATGGTTAGCATGATTAAAGATGCAACAAACTGTAAAATTACTGTTGGTCAAAATGGATTCATTTGGATTGATGGTGAGCCAAAAGAAATTTTAAGAGCAGTTAATGCAGTTAGAATGATTGATGAAAATTCACACATGAAGGGGCTTACAGATAAAGTAAAAGAGTTTCTCCAAGTAGGAGGTGAAGCAAAATGAGTTATACTAAAAGAAAAGATAACAGGGGCTTTGACGACTTCAGAAAAGTTGAAGCAAAAGCAGGTGTTATAAAAAACGCAGATGGTTCAGCATATTTTAAAATTGGAAATACTATTGCATATGCAGCTGTTTATGGACCAAGAGAATTATATCCAAGGTTTCTTCAAAATCCAACAAAAGGGATTTTAAGATGTAATTATAATATGATGCCATTTTCAGGAATGGGTGAAAGAGTTAGACCTGGACCAAGTAGAAGATCAAAAGAAATTTCAATGGTTACACAAAAAGCATTAATTCCTGTTTTGGATTTATCAGAATATCCTAATGCAGTTGTTGATGTTTTTATTGAACTTACAGAAACAGATGCTGGTTCAAGATGTGCAGGTATTTGTGCTGCTTCAATGGCTTTAGCAGATGCAGGATTAAAAATGAGAGATCTTGTAACAGCAGTTTCAGTTGGTAAAGTTGATGATAAAGTTGTTGTAGATCTTGACTATGCTGAAGAAGCTTATGAAGATGGCCATGTTGCAGATATTCCTATTGCATATATTCCATCAACTGGAGAATTTTCACTTCTTCAAATGGATGGTATAATCTCAACTGATGAATTTATTGAGGCATTAACATTAGCAAAAAAAGCAATGCCACGTCTTTACGAGATACAGAAAAAGGCATTGAAAGAAAAATATTTATTATTTCATGGAAATGAAGAGAAAGGTGAAAAAAATGAGTAATGACCAAAAACAACACATGATTAAATCCTTTAAACAAGGAGTAAGATTTGATGAGAGAGGTTTAGAAGATTTTCGTAAACTAACAATCTCATGTAAACCCTCAAAAACAGCAGAAGGTTCAGCAGTTGTCAAATTAGGTGACACTGAAGTTATTGCAGGAATAAAAATGATGGTTGGTACACCATTCCCTGATAGACCAGAAGATGGTGTTATCATGGTTAATGCAGAATTTTTACCTTTAGCAAGTCCAGATTTTGAATCAGGACCACCAGGTATAGATTCAATTGAATTGTCAAGAGTTGTTGACAGAGGAATTAGAGAAAGTCATGCAATGGATTTAAAGAAATTATGCATTAAGAAAGGAGAAAAAGTATGGATTGTTTCAATTGATATTTGTACATTAAATGACGATGGTAATTTATTGGATGCAGCTGCATTAGCAGCATTAGCAGCATTAAAGTCAACAAGATTTCCTGGATATGATGGTGAAGAAGTTAATTATAAAGAATTAACAGATGATAAACTTCCTTTAGCACAAGAGCCAATTCCTGTAACTGTTTACAAAGCTGGAGATGTCTTTTTTGTAGATCCAACTAAAGAAGAGCAAAAAAATGTTGATGCTCGTCTAACAATTACAAGTTTAGGGGATGGTAATTTATGCGCTATGCAGAAAGGTGGAGAACAACCATTTACTTTAGATGAAATTTCAAAGATTGTAGATTTAGCAACTAAAAGATCTAAAGATCTAAGAAAGGAAATTGATAAACTTTAAATTAAACATGACTATAATTAGTAAATAATTGTAGTTAAATAATACAGGTGAATAATTATGGCGTCAAAAAAACAAGAACCAAAATTTAAACTTACAAAATATGAAAAAGCAAGAATTCTTGGTGCAAGAGCCTTGCAAATTTCAATGGGTGCTCCTTTTTTGTTAAAGATTAGCAAAAAAGAGTTAGAAGATTTAAAATATAATCCTATTGCAATTGCAAAAAAAGAATTTGAGGCAGATGTACTTCCAATTGAAGTAAGAAGGCCAAACCAAGAATAATTTTTATTTTTTTACTCTTTTTTCTATATTTTTAATTTAAAATCAATAAAAAAATAAAGAAAAGTTTAGAAATGTTTTGCTCCATAAGCAAGACCAGCTATTCCTATCAGTATTATTACTCCTGAATATATTGGACCACTGGTTGGAATATTCACTGGAATAAAATTTATAATCAAAGGAACAATTCCTCCTAACACTGTTAGTAATCCAAGACAAATCATCATAAATTTACTAACTCCTATTAAAGCCATACTCATGAAACCATAAAGTAATCCTATTATTCCTATAACCATAATTAGAATACTATAACCAATTCCTTCAATTACACTGCTTGGGATGCCTATAAAGTTTCCAACAAATGGTAAAATTCCAGCAAGAATTGTAATCATGCCTATTAATGTGATTATAACTTGAACCATAATATCTACCTCTTTTTTTTGTTAATTAATCTTAATATTGTTATTAATTAATACGCTGTTATTTAAATCTTATTATTCCTTTTATGTGACAATGGTTTTTATCCAATATTATGTATGATTCTTTGTGAATCTTCAATTGATTTTTTACAATCTTTTCTCAACTCATTTTTAATCTTTGTAGTTTCTTCAAGAAGCTTTTTCAAGTGATTTATTTGTTCAGTAGATTGCATTATTCTTTGTTTATGATGTCTGTTTAAATATTCAACATGTCTTGTATCTTCATTTTTTTTAATATTTGAAATATGTCTCTTATATTCTTTTGTGTGTGTATCTATATCACTTTTTAATTTCTTGATTTGTGTTTTAATTATATTTTCTCTTGCTTTATTTAATTCTCCTATTCTTAATGATTTTACTTTCATTATATAGTCCATCATTCCAAGAATTTGATTTTGTTTTTCTAATTCAGTTAGTATTATGTGGTTATTGTTATCTCTTATTGCTTTTCTTGTTCTTATTTCACTATTATTAATGTCTTTTAGTTTTTGAAAAATCTGATTAATTAGTTCATAATCTGTATAAACACTCCTTAATTTTGTAACACCTTTTGATCCAAATAAGCCAAACATGTTTAATTCCTAAGTGGTTGTGATTAATAAATGTTGTGTTGATTGTGTAATATTAGGTATAATTAGGCATATTTATTATAATTTGTTGGGATGTGTTAGAATATGTTAGGATCTCTTATAACTTGAAAGAATTCAACAAAAATCTTTGAATCAAATTTAAACTTTTGCTATAGAAATATAGTAAAGTTTATAAATAACTCTTATATACATTGGATATAATTTAACTTTTATATAGGAGGAATTTAAAATGGAGCAATCAAGACCTTTAGACGCTTTAAATAAGGCAAGAAATAAAAGAGTACTTTTAGAATTAAAAACTGGAAGACAATTAATTGGTACATTAAATGCATTTGATATTCACATTAACATTGTTTTAACTGATGCTGAAGAAAGAGAAGGCGGAGAAGTTAAGAGAAAATTGGGTGTTGTATTTATCAGAGGAGATACAATTATTTTAATTTCACCATCTGAATAAATTTTTATTTATCATAATAAGTACAACAATTACAATATAATTAAAATAATACATTAACTAATAATTTTAGTTTAATTAGGTGAATTTTATGGGAAAAGGTACAGCAGCTCAAGGTAAGAAAGGAAGAGGAAAAACACATATTATCTGTAGACGATGTGGTGAAAGAACTTATCATAAATCTAGAAAGGTATGTAGTAAATGTGGTTATGGTAACTCTGCAAAAATGCGTTCTTATAGCTGGCAAAAGACTAAAAAATAAATTTCTTTTTGGGAATATGGTTGTTTTTTTAAGATTATTCTCATTTTAGATTATTTTTGGATGATTTTTCTTTAATAACATTTAAAAGTATAACTTGGTTAGTTATGTAAAATGGCATTAACCCTTTCAGTTTGTCTAATTTTAAAGAATGAAGAGGATTTTATTGAATCTTGTATACATAATGTTCTTGATATTGTTGATGAAATAATAATTGTTGATACTGGTTCAACAGATAAAACTATTGAAATTCTTTCAAAGATTGTATCTAATAATTCAAAAATAAAGCTATTTAATTTTAAATGGGTTGATGATTTTTCAGCTGCTCGAAATTTTTCTTTATCTAAGGCAACAGGTGATTGGATTTTAATACTTGATCCTGACGAGTTAATTGATAAAGAAGATCTTAAAAAACTAAGAAAAACAATTGAATATACGGTCTTGGCTGGGTTCCAATTAATTCAAAGAACATATACTAATGATTCTAATCAATCTTCATGGAGGCCAGTTAATCTTAATGATACTTATTCAAGGGGTTTTTCAGGGTATTTTGATGTTCCTATTACAAGAATTTTTAAGAATAATCCTCTTTTTAAATTTACTGGGCAGGTTCATGAGGACATTACACCTTCAATTAGGGAACAAAAAAAACCTTTGTTAAAATCTGATATTATTATTCATCATTATGAGTATTCTCGTGGGGAAAACTTTGTTAAAGATAAACAATTGTATTATCTTGAGTTAACACTTAAGAAGATAAAAGATCAACCACAAAATCCAAAAGCATATGCTGATGCAGGAATAATTTATTATAGCTATAAAAAAGATTTAGACAGGGCTTTATATTATTTTAATGAAACAATTAAAGTAGATCCAGGATATAGTATGGCATATAATTACATTGCAAAAATTCTTTCAGAAAAAGGAAAAGATCAAGAAGCGAGAATAGTTCTTAAGAATTGTGTTGACAATGGTTTTGGTAATGATACTTCTTGTCTTAATTTGGCAAGGATTTATGTTAAGATTGGGCAGCCTGAAAAAGCAATCAAGTACTATAATATATTGATTGATAATAATCATCCACAGAAAGAGATATTTTTAAGAAAAACACAGCAATTAAAAAACAATATTGTATGAGGTTGTATAAATCACTTAATATAGAACAAAATTTATAAATAAACCATGTTTTCATTTGATAATAAATGAGGGGATGCCGGAGCGGTCAAACGGGATGGATTGTATTTACTGTGTATGTACATGAGGAATACATGTCCAAGCTTAGGCCACCTGGCGGGGTATAATGTGCTCTTTGCCATGATTGGAAGATACCCATTGGCTTAGTGCCTACTAGGGTTCAAATCCCTATCCCCTCATTTTCTATTTATCTTTGTTATAAGTGGGACTGAGCAACATAGTTGCGAATGTCGCACGACCTTTGATGAAACACAAGAAAATCTTTGATTTTCTGTGCCCAGAAAATTTACATTTTCTTGGGCTTTGTTAAAGATTCGTGAAGATCCCTATCCCCTCATTTTCTATTTATCTTCATTTACTATTTATATTATAAGTAAATATTTCTCATAATCTATTTGTATTATCTTTTAATTTTTCAGCCTGTTTTTTGTCTTTTTTTAATCTTTTTCAAGTTTAAGTTCTCGTCGACAACATTTTTATTAAATTTCTCACCACCTCTACCATTTATATACTCTTTTAACAAATTGAAAAGTGTTCATCATTCAGTGATACTCTCACCAAACTCTTATTTTCAACCATCTCAGGGGGTTGTATGTATTTCCACGCCCATAGTATTACCTCGTCTTACGAAAACTTTATAAACCTTTCACAACCTATCAACCATTTGTCCACTTAAAAAACTCTAATCTGTATTGTACACGGGTCAGGGGTTTTCGAACCAAGAGACAAATTGGCATAATTGCCTAACAAAAAACAAAAAAAAACACGAAACACTTAGGAGGTGTTAAGAACATGAATCTAAAAAAGACTGTAAGAAAAGTCGCAGCTTTAGGTATTGGTGTGTCAATGGTTGGCGCAACATTATTGGGAGCAATGGCAACTGCAGATCTAGGAAATTTTCCTACAATGTTTATTAACGAAGAAGGAAAGTTTGATGGAATTTTTGTAGTTGGTAAAAACGCAAAGGCTGAAGATATTATTGGCCAGAATATGCTTGTTTCAGCATTACAAGTAGTAGCTGTTAAGAAAACACCAATCGAGGGAGCATCAACATCCACTACAGTTTCAGATGGATATGAGCTGGGTAATAGTGATTGGTATCTAAACATGTCAGCACAGAATATTGATTCACAGTTGACAGAAGCTGAACTACCTGTATTATTAGTAGATGGTACATTCAAAGACAATGAAGGAAACAACAAACAAAGTGAAGATTACACACAAAAAATCTTCTTTCCAAATACTGGAACAGTTGATGTAAGATTTGATCAGGACAATGATTTAGCACCTGATGCAGATACATATCTATACTTTAAGGATAGTTCATCTACCTACAGCTATAGTTATAACTTTACATTTGATACTTCAATTGATGTAGATAACTCTTCATCAGCTAGTATGAGTGGAGATTTAGAAGGCACAACTTTAGTATTAATGGGTAAGTCTTTTAATATTGTTGACCTAAAATTTTCTTCAGGTGATTTAACTGAGCTTGAATTATTAGGTGGGGAACAAGTATCATGGCTTTCACAAGGAGAAGTTGTTACAACAACAATTGATGGTGTAGATCACACAGTTGAAATGGTTGATGTTACTGAAACAGCATCCACTGGTGAGATTACAGCATGTGGTTTCTTAGTTGATGGTCAATCTGCTTGGGTTGACAAAGGTACAACTGAAACTGTTAATAGTGTTGTAATTGGTGTAACAGATGGTAAAGCTATTCACTCATCAACACAAGATACAGATGTTTGTAAAGTAAGTATTGGAGCAAACTCAATTTTGTTTAAAGACTCAGGTAGTGAGATGAAGTTGAATGATATAGATATTTCAGAAGCAACTGATTTCTATGCAAATTCATATGTTAACTACCTTCAATCAACACAAAAATGGTCAGGATTTAACTACAGAGTAAATCCAGACGATGACAATGTTTATTTAAGTGTTGGTGATGAGCTTGTTGATCCAGTCTTAGGAACATTTAAAATTGTGTTTGGTGATTTAGTTGAAGATGAAAAAGAAGTACTTACTTTTGATGCATCTGGAAAAACAGGATCACTTTCTTTCCCAAACAGGGATGGAAAAATGATTGATTTAGATATTAAATCAGATACAACTAGGGCTTTTTGGGGCGACTCAGCAACTTCAACAGACATTGATGAGATGATTTACTTTGAAAATACTTCATGTCTCTTCGTAACTGAAGTCACAGAGTGTAAGGGTGCAAAATTCCTTGTATCATCTGGTTCAACTAAGTTGGAAGGTCACCTAATGGAAATCAGTAATATTGATACAAACAACAACAAAATCAGTATTAAGGATTTAACATATGGAACTGAGACAGAAGATTTAACTTTTGTAAATGGATCAGATAATTCCTTAACATTAAGTGGTCTTGATGACACAATTACTTTGTCATATGATCCAATAGACCTAAATCTAAACTTTACTAGTTTAGGAAGTGGTTATGCTGCAAGTACTGGATCTGCTGTAACTTCTGTGATGATTCAAACAGACAAGGAAGGATATGTTGGTATTAATTTGACAACCAATGCAACTGCAACTGCTCAAACACAACCAATTGTCCAGAATATTACTTTCTATGAGTATTTTGACTCAGGAACACATGTTGATGGTAATATCTTTGATGACGCAGCTGAAGGTTTTGTAGTTCAAGTTATCTATGATACAACAGATAGTGCAATTGAGTTCCAGTTTGATGGTGAAAACCACGTACTTGGAGACACTAATAAAACATTTGGTGCTAAAGATTTGAGTGCAGATGATGACGACAATAAAAAAACTATTTCCATGAAAGGTACATTATTTACCTATGATGACGATAGTTCAAAACAAAATATTGTCATTGAGCATCCAAAACTAGCTTCATATGCAAGAATCTTTGTTGCTCCAGTAGAAGCATCAACAACAACCTCAACAGCAGGTACATTTACTACAGAAGTTCAACAAATTGGTGTAAATCAATATAAATTGGACACAGAAGTAGCTGATGTAACCGCAGTTAACATTGTAGCTGTAGGTGGTCCATGTGCAAACAGCGTAGTAGCAGCACTAATGGGTGACCCAGCAGAATGTTATTCAGCAATGGGTATTGAAGCTGGTCAAGGTTTAATCAAATTATTCGAAGATGAAACCACCGGTAAAGTTGCTCTTGTTGTAGCAGGTCAAACAGCTGAAGATACAAGATATACTTCACAAATTATGGCAACATATGCAGATTTCGACCTTATGGGTATGGAATTAGTAGCATCCACAGTTAGTGAAGCAGATCTTAAAGTAATGACTAAAACTGAAGCTTTAGCAATGTCAGCTACTGAAGAAGTTATGGAAGCTGAAGAAGTCATGGAAGCTGAAGAAGTTGTAGAAGCAGAAGAATAAAATCTTCTCTTTTTTTCTTTTTTTCTTTATTTTTTAAATGAAAGAATTCTATTGATTGTTATTATATTTCTACTATAACAAATTAACCTATATCTTTTCTTACATATATCTTTTTAATTTCAAACTATTTTCTTGGTTATATGGGGAATGAAGATATTAATCTAACATATGAAACATTGTTTGAATTACTTAGGAGAGAAAAGAATAGAGTGGAATTACAGCAATTAGAGCCATCTTTTTATAATGATTTTATAGAATATCTAAAAACAAAGAAAGAGCTTTTACAGGAAAAACAAAACTCTTCTAAATTAGATCAGGGTGATCTTACTAAATTAATGATTCAAATTGATAATATTAATAGGATTATGAAAGAACTTTATGATAGAAGAGAGAAGAAAATAGTCACTTCTGCTTTGTTTAATATTAAATCTAATCAATCTTTATCAAAAGATGCATTATTAGAGAATGAAATCGTATTTTATAATGAGCTAAGTCTTTTATTAAAGAAATTTAGATCAGGGGTGTTACTTAATATACTTGATCAAAAACAACCTGAAATTAAAGAAACATCCACTTCAAATATTTCAATAAATAATACTGAAAAGCCTGTAAATAATACAGAAGATCAAAAAAAAGACACTATTTTACTTCGAATACAAGCTTTTGTACCAAAATTTGTAGGTGAACAGCTTGAAGCATATGGTCCTTTTGAAGCAGATGAAATAACTACTCTACCTCTTAAAATGGCAAATATTCTTATAACTAACGGTAAAGCAGAAGAAATTAATGGTGATTAGTTATTTTTTAATAATTAAATAACAAGTTATTTAATGTTCTATATTTATAGATACTATGTGTTAATAAATAAAACTTATTTAAAACTTATATTATTCTTGATTATTATAAAACTTATACTTTTTTCAGGTGCTTTTTTAGGTTATAAAATCATTCCATTTGATGATGAAATGTATGATTCCAATTTCAATTTTTTTGAAAAAGGAGATGGTTTTTTTGAGATTTGGCAAACATGGGATAGTCAATGGTATTTAAAGATAGCTAGAGATGGATATTTTACTGGTAGTTTTACAGAAATGAGTGATATTGCTGTTTATGCCTTTTTCCCACTTTTTCCATTATTAATATATTTATTGAATTTTTTATTTTCTAATCTAGTTATTTCAGGTTTATTTGTATCTTTTATTTGTTCTGTTGTGACTGTTATTTATCTCTATAAATTGATTAATTTAGATTATCCACATTTAATTGCACGAAATTCAATTATTTATTATTTATTATTTCCTACAGCTTTCTTTTTCTCAGCAATTTATACTGAATCTTTATTTTTGATGCTTGTAGTTCTTACTTTTTATTATGCAAGAGAACAAAAATGGTGGTTATGTTCTTTTTTTGGAGTTCTCTGTTCTTTAACTAGGACTATTGGTGTATTATTGCTCTTTCCTATATTAATAGAATATTTTAAGTCTTTAGGTAGCAATAACTTCAAAATAAGATTTAATAAAAATATTGTTTGGTTATTGATTATGCCTTTAGGATTGGGGATTTATCAATTATTTATATGGTTGACAACAAATAATTTTTCAACTTATTTTATTTCTCAGAAATTTTGGGGAAGGCAAATGTTTAATTTTGGTGCCTATATTACACATTTAACAAACCTGACTTTTCATTCTTTTAAATATTCTTTTCTAGATTTAGTTACAGTTATTATTTTTATTTTCATGTTATATCACATATATAAAAGATTAAGGTTTAGTTATTTTTTATATTCTGTATTGATTATGATATTGCCTTTATTATCAGCAAATCTTATGTCTATGACTCGTTTGGTATTAATTAGTTTTCCACATTATATTTTATTAGCATTATGGACCTCTGATTATAAATCAGGGAAGGTAGGCATATGGTTTTACATTTTATCTATCTTATTTGGGGTATTACAGGTGTTTTTAGCAGCATTATTTGTTAATAATTACTGGATTGCCTGATATTATTAATCCACAGCTAAGGTCATTATTTTGGCTTGTACCCAAACAACTGAAAAGAGTATATTTACTTAATTGTACTCCATTTAACTATGTTGGAAGATAGTAAACTTTATAAATAGCCTCATATAACTCCCTTATGAATAACTAAATTAGTGATAATCATGAAAAAGCCAAAATCAATGAAAAGATTATGTCCTTATTGTAAGAAACATACAGAACATAAGGTTACTCAAACAAAGAGAAAAACAGCTAGTTCTCTAAGTAGGGGTTCAAAACATAGAGCAAAATTAAGAGGAAAAGCTCGTGGCCATGGTAATTTAGGAAGATATTCAAAACCAGCAGTCAGTAAATTTAAAAGAACTGGTGCAAAAATTTCTAAAAAAACAGACTTTAGATATGAATGTACTGTTTGTAAGAAAAAACATATGCAAAAGAAAGGCATAAGAGCAAAAAGAGTAGAATTAGTTTAATTTTTTCTTAATTTTCATTTTTTAACTAGGGCGAAGCCAATGCAGCTCAAGAATTTTTTTATTAAATTAACTATTATGAAAATAGCCTAACAGCTTGTTGTAAAAAAATAAAGAATTAATAACTTTTAGCTACATATACAATATGTTTTGCAGGTTTTCCACAAATAGCACATTTTTGACCTTTCTTAGGTTTTTCTGGAGACTCAAATTTTGTTCCTGAGACAACTCCTCCTTGGGTATCAGCTTTAAGAATATCAGCACATTCTTCTCCTTCCTTTTCAGTTGAACACCATGGAACTTTAATAAAACCACGATGCTCTTCAATAATCTTTTTTATTTTTTCTAAACTATCGGCATCTTTTGTGTTTCCTTTGAAATATTCATCTGCTCTATTTTTTAATTGTTTTTCAAATTCATAAATATGTTTGTTTAGATCTTTTTCAATATCTTTTAGGTTTAATTTATCTTTTTCTTTAGTTATTCTATTAACAATTGTTACTTCATCACTATCTGCTTCTCTTGGTCCAATTTCAATTCTTAATGGAACACCCATTAGCTCCCATTTATTATATTTATATCCTGGTGTTTCATCGTCGTCATCTAATCTAACTTTTATTCCAAAGCAACTTTTTTCAATAAGTTCTTTTACTTGTTTACATTTTTTAATTACTTTACTTGTTAGCTCTGGTTTTTTACTGAATGTAATTGGGATTATAACAACTTGTATTGGTGTGACAGATGTTGGTAATATTAAACCATTGTCATCTCCATGTATTGCAATAAGTGCTGCCATCAATCTATAAATCCCAGGACCAAAACATGTTTGATAGCCATACTTTAGTTTTCCATCTTTGTCTTTGAATGTTACATCATAAACTTTGGCAAAATTTTGGCCAAGATCATGTGTACTTGAACATTGATTTCTTTTACCATCAGGCATGATTGTATCTGAAGCATAAGTGTCATCTGCTCCTAAAAACTTATCCCACTTTGGTCTTTTGAAGAAAATGAATGGGATTTTTAATGTTTCATATGCAACTTTATTCATAATCTTCATATCTGTATTAATTTGTTCAACTGCTTCTTTATGTGTTGCAAAAACATCATGTGTTTCATAAAACATGAATTCTCTTCCTCTTAAGAATGGTCTTGTTGTTGCTTCATTTCTAAATACAGTCATTCTTGACTGATATCTTTTAAATGGTAGATCATTATGGCTTCTAATCCAAAGCCCATACATTGGATAAAATGCAGTTTCTCCTGTAGGTCTTAGTGCTAATTTTCTTTCTAACTTTGTATTTCCACCATGTGTTATCCAAAATACATCAGGTGCAAATCCTGCATGTTCTTCTTCTTTTAACAAATTTTCTTCAGGAATAACTGTTGGAAATAATAATGGTTCATGGCCGTCTTCTTCTATTTCTTTATCTAATAGGTCATAAATACTTCTTAGAATTTTGAAGGCCCAAGGTTTATGAACAACAAATCCTGCAACACCATATCTTGTATCTACTAAATCTGCACCTTGTTCAGCACATAGTTGTGTATACCATTCACTAAAATTATCTGCTTTTTTTACTGTAATGCCTATTTTTGGCTTATCATTATTTTGATTATGATCTTTTTGATTTGATATTTTCTTTTTTTGATTGTTTTTATTTGTTTCTTTTGCCATTGTTAGTATAAGATTGAGTATAGATTTATATAATTTGTTGTAGATTAGCTTATTTTTAGTCTTTGTTCATTATTTGCTTGACATTTATTTTGTTGTTGGTATTTTATTATTATTCTACTGTTATTTATGGTACTTTGTTCCCTTAATAATATTAAAACCTCTATATATTTGCTCTAAGAGAAATAAACGAGCCATTTCATGTGTATAAGTCATTTGAGATAAAGCTAGTCTTAGATTAGCTTTTTCCTTGACTTCATCACTAAGCCCAGTTGCTGAGCCAATGATAAACACTAATTTTCCAGATTCTTCTAAGCATTTCTTTTTAATAAATTCAGAAAATACTTTTGAATTACATTCATTACCTCTTTCATCCATTACTACTACAAATTCATCTTTAATTTTTTTAAGAATATCTTTCCCTTCTTGTTTAATGCTTTTCTTGTCTTTTAATTCTACATATTCTACTTTATGAAAAGGTTTAAGTCTAGTCAAGAAGTCGTCAATTCCTTGCTTAAGGTATTTTTCTTTTGTTTTTCCAATTGTTATTATTCGAATCATCTTGTCTTAGTAACGCGTAATAATCCCGACTTCATCGGGATTATAGTGCATTAAAAAATCTAAAATTCCAACTAAAGTTGAAATTTTAGTTTTCTTTAATGGGCCAACCAGGATTCGAACCCGGATTAGTTGGTTTCTACTTTATATCCGAAGCCAACTGTGCTATCCATTACACTATAGGCCCATTTAAGTTCTAAATACTTTCATCTATATTTAAATCTTATCTAAATTTAGAATAAAAAAGTAAAATAATTATTTTTTAGCTAAAATAATTTCAATTGTTGAAACTCGAACTTGTTTGCCTTCTTTGTTTTCAAATTCTTCACTGTCGATTTTAATATCTTTTAGGTCTACTTGTCCATTTAGAAATCTTTTTGCTGCAACTTCTGATACATCAACTGCTCTGGAGATGAATTTTCCTCTTGCTTTCACAATCACTTCTGGTGCATCTTTTGTTGTGAATTGCATGACTACGCTAGTTACATAGTTCATAAATGGCTTATTACCAATAAAGATAGAGTTGTCTGCTGTCATTTTGTCTCCTCCTTTTGCTACTTAAAGTTCTTTTTTGTTCTTGTTTAATCTAGTTACATAACCAGCAATTACATTTCTAAGTTTTTTTGATTGAATTTCTGCTAATTCGTCTACTGCTAGCTTATTCTCAGCAAAATCATTTGAAAACTTATCTTCGTTCTCTTTAAATAGCTTTGATCCGGTTCTTTTGACTAATGTTGTTTTTATTCTTCCCATATATATCACTTAAGTTATTTGTATTTAATGTAATGTAGTGGATATTCAAGGTATTTATAAAGGTTTTGGTGAGTAAGGTGTAGGATGTAGGGGATAAGAAGTAAAAAAGAACTTTTGACTTCACACATCTTATTTTTTATCTATTTGCCCCATATTCTTGTACTCAATTTCCACAACCTTTAAATACTAGTTCTGTTTACTTAAGTTCGTTGATGTTGAGCTAAAGTCAACAAACAACACAAAATCAGTAAAAAAAGCTAAAAAAGTGTAAAAACGTGTTTTAAAATGAAAAAACAAGAAATACCTCCTAAGAATGTTTCAGATGAAACAAATTCAGCTAAAAATAATGCTGAAGTTAAAAGTAAGTCTGAAACTAAAGGATTAGACAAAACAACAGAACAAACAAAAGACAAAACAACAGACAAAGTTCAGGAATTAACAAATTTATTGCAGAGATTACAGGCAGAATTTGAAAATTACAAAAAAAGAGTGGATAAAGATAAACAAAATTTTTGTAAACATGCAAATGTTGAATTTGTTCTTAAATTTTTGCCTATCCTGGATAGTTTTGAGCTTGCATTAAAGACAAATTCAGAAAATGATGATTTTGTGAAAGGAATTGAATTAATTTATTCACAATTTTTTGATATTCTTGAAAAACAAGGATTAAAACAAATAGATGCATTAAATAAGAAGTTTGATCCACATTTTCATGAAGTCTTATTACAAGAAGAATCAGCTCAAGAGCCAAATATGGTAATTGAAATATTACAAAAAGGTTATTTGTTTAATGATCGCTTAATAAGGACTGCAAAAGTTAAGTTAAGTAAGAAAAAATAATTGTTAAATAACCAAGGTATAATTGAAATAAAAAAGGAAATAAGATTAAAAATGCAAATCACAAAAGAAACACCACTAAATGTTATTAGTGAACTTGGAAAAGAGTGTGATCAATGCAATAATTGTTGTAAATATGATACAGGGATTGTTTTAAAGGAAGATATTCCACAAATTGCAGCAAGTTTCAAATTAACTATTGAAGATTTCAAAAATAAATATTTGGTTAAACATGATAGATTTAACAAACAATGTTTCAAGTTTAAACAAATAAAAGATTCAAAACATACTAAACCTTTTGGGACAAAACCTTATGGTAAATGTATAATGCTCGACGAGGAAAAAGGATGTACAATACATTCAATTAAACCATTGCACTGTAGGGTTTGCAGTACAAAAAGTAAGTTTGGTGAAAAATTAACACAATGGTTTGCATTAAACTATTTGGTTAATACTAATGATCCTGAATCCATTCGGCAATGGGCAGTTTATTTGCAATACAATATGCCTATTCAAGGTGGTAAGCTGGAAGAATTAATTCCAGATAGGGTAAAGCTAAAGAAAATATTAGGGTATGAAATCCTAAAATAATCAAAATTAAATTGAAAAACACAAAATTAAGAATTAATACAATGGTGATATAATGGAAACAAATAAATTAAAACAACAAAGGAGATATTTGAAAGCTGAAGCTATTATTAAATATTTTAATGGCGACAATACATTAGAAACAGAAATTATGTGTAAGCCTAAAAATAATTTAGTAACTTCTGATCAAAGTTTATATGAGGCATTGGGTTCATTTGAGGATAAATCATTGGTTGATATTAATAAACTCGTTAAATTTTTAGAAGTTGTCGAGGTTATTTCATTTGTTAGCACATTTAAGCAGCCAAGAAAAATATTAACTCCTCAAAGGGTTGATGAACTAAATAAATTAGTTAATGGTAAACTAGTTGGTCCAAGTATAAATCAAATTAATCAAAAAGATAATCAGAAAGAAAGTACAAATCAGAACGAAAGTATTAATCAGAAAGATAATCAGAAAGAAAATAAAACTGATAATAAAAAAATTAAAGATATCAATAATTCAAAGGAGGAAAAATAAAATGGATGAAAGACATATTAATTGGCAATATGAAGATGGACAATCTTTTTTTGCTCACGAAGTTTCAGCAAACTTTACACCAATGCACTTAGTACTTGATTTTAAAAATATTACACCAAGGGTAGATTCAAGATCTAGGACTGGACCAGTCTTTAAAGTACAACATGATGTTGTCATGATGGACCTTTTTCAAGCAAAAAGATTTCATGCTTTGCTTGATCAAGTTTTACAAAGATATGAGAAGGAATTTGGCAAGATAAAAAAACCAAAAGCAATTGAGAAATTTGAAGAAAAACAAAAAGGAAAAAATGAAGATAAAAAACAAGGGCCATCATATTTTGGCTAATCATTAATCATTAATTAATGGGGGAAAAATAAAATGTCAAAAATAATCGGAATTGATTTAGGAACAAGTAATTCAGCAGCTTCTGTTTTACAAGGTGGTAAACCATCTATTATTCCAAGTGCAGAAGGTGCTTCAGTATATGGGAAAGCTTTCCCTAGTGTTGTAGCTTTTACAGAAGACAATCAAATGTTAGTTGGTGAACCAGCAAAAAGGCAAGCTTCAACTAATCCAAAAGGAACAATTACAGCAATAAAAAGAAAAATGGGGACTGATTTTAAAGTAAATGTTCATGGAAAAGAATTCACACCTCAGCAAATTTCTGCTAATATTCTTCAGAAAATTAAAAGAGATGCAGAAGAATTTTTAGGTGAACCAGTTGCTAAGGCAGTTATTACAGTCCCTGCTTATTTTGATGATAATCAAAGACAGGCAACAAAAGATGCAGGTGAAATTGCAGGGTTAGAAGTTGTTAGGATTATTAATGAACCTACTGCTGCTTCATTAGCTTTTGGATTAGACAAAGTAGACAAAGATTTAAAAATTTTAGTGTTTGATTTAGGTGGGGGAACATTAGATGTTACATTAATGGAATTTGGTGATGGTGTCTTTGAAGTTAAATCTACTTCCGGAGATACACAATTAGGTGGGACAGATATGGATGAAGTTTTAATTAAACATATTGTTACAGAATTCAAAAATAAAGAAGGTATTGATTTAAATGATGATGATATGGCAATGCAACGTTTAAGAGAAGCATCTGAAAAGGCAAAGATTGAATTAAGCACAGTTGTTGAAACTGATATTAATCTTCCATTTATCACAGCAAATGATAAAGGTCCAAAACATTTACAAATGAAGATTAATCGTGCAAAACTTGAAGAATTAATCAAACCAATAATTGAAAAATGTAGACATCCATTAGAACAAGCAATTAAAGATGCAAAACTAAATTATAATGACCTTAATAAAATTGTTCTTGTTGGTGGTCCTACTAGGATGCCAATTGTGAGAAAATTTATTGAAGATATAGTTGGTAAGAAAGTAGAGCATGGTGTTGATCCAATGGAATGTGTTGCACAAGGAGCAGCAATCCAAGCTGGTGTTTTAGCAGGAGATGTTAAAGATATTTTATTATTAGATGTAACTCCATTAACATTAGGGATTGAAACATTGGGTGGTGTAATGACTTCATTGATAACAAGAAACACAACAATTCCATCAAAAAAATCTCAGATATTTTCAACTGCTGCTGAAAATCAAACTGCTGTTACAATTCATATTTTACAAGGTGAAAGACCAATGGCAACTGACAATAAAAGTTTGGGGAGATTTGATTTAGTTGGTATTCCACCAGCTCCTCGTGGTATTCCTCAAATTGAAGTTACTTTTGATATTGATGCAAATGGTCTTGTTCATGTAACTGCAAAAGACAAAGCAACAAACAAGGAACAAAGCATTAGGATTACTGCTTCACAAAAATTAAGTGAAGATGAAATTGAAAGAATGAAAAAAGAAGCAGAAAGTCATGCA
>JABHXF010000012.1 GCA_018657385.1 Candidatus Woesearchaeota archaeon
CACAAAGCAGCTAGAATTGAAACATATTGTCCTAGGAATTTAGATGCAGTAAGAATAAGGTAGGTTATTTTTTTATTTTTCTTTTTTTAAAATATCATTTGTTAATTTTTATTCTTTAATTCCTATTGTTCCTGGTGCTCTTCTGCCTACAATAGGACCATCACTAACACTAAAGCCTGCTTTGGTTAGGTTATCACGAACAATTCTTGCACATGAATACGTTGCAAGTTTAGATCCTGGCCTCATAATAGTGTATATGTCCTTAAAGAATTCATCAGTCCATAATTCTGGACATTTTTTAGGTGAAAACGGATCTAGAAAAACAAAATCAATTTTCTCAGTTACTTGTTTTATTGTTTCTCTTGCATCTCCTAATAATAATTTGATTTTCACAGGGAAATTAATAATATTAAATTCATTATTATCTCTTTTTTTAATTAGATCTTTAATTAGAACATATGATTTAATGTTAGGGTTTATTTTATCAATCTCTTCTAATATTTTCATGTCATTTTCTAATGCAACCACTGTAATTTTACATTGTGGATTAACTGCAAGGATATTATCAATTGCAACAGCTGTATTATAACCAAGTCCAAAGCAGACATCTAAGATAGTAATAGAATACTTATCTTTAACAAATTCTCTAATCTTACAGGCATCAACAAACTTCTTTTGTGCTTCTTCAATAGCTCCACTATTTGAATGGTATGTTTCATCATATTGTTCGTTATGATATGTAATTGAGTTGTCTTTTGTTGTTATTTGCTTCATAATCTTAAGTTTCCTTAATGTTTATTTAAATTTAATTGAAAAAACAACAACAATAATGGTTGCAGACGGCCAAAGCTTCGCTTTGTCCTACCAGCCACTCCGAAGGAGCCACCCCTCGGCTGGTCTGCACCATTGTTGTTGTTTTTTATGGATCAAACACCACCATTGACGCAGATAGGCTGGTGGATGCCCCATTCGGGGTAGCCTGTAGGACTTTCACAGAAAGTCCGTCTGCCGTCAGTAGTGGTGGTGTTTTCATATCTCTTATTTAATTAAAATTACATTTATATCCTCTAGAACAATTAATTATATAAATGTCTATAAACTCACCTTTGATTAACATGTTTTGGAAGAAAAAAGAACCAGAAAATCAAGAAATTGTATGTAAAGGATGTGGAGCTGAGATTACAGAAGAAAATGCTGTTCTAGATACAAAAACAGGTTCATTTGTCTGTAAAGATTGTCAAAGAGTTGGTTATGAAACTGATAAGATGACAAATGAAGGTGTAGAAAGTAAAGATGAAAAAACAGAACAGCAAACTATTCAAACAGAAACAACAAAAGAGGAAAAATTAAATTTAACATGTCCTAAATGCACATTTATAATAAGTTATCCTAAGAGTAAAGGTAAACCAGGAAGTTGTGGTTATTGCGGAGAAAGATTATAATTATTTCTTTTTAACTTTCCTTTTTTTATTATTGTTAATTTTATTTGGACTTTTCTTTCCATTATCCATATAAATTGTTCTTGTTGGGAAAGGTATTTGTATGTTATTTTTGTTTAATGCATTGTAGATTAATGTATTTGCTCTATTCTCTGCTTTATACTTCTTTCTATAATCATCAATATAAAATATTAAGTTGAAGTCTAAACTAAAATCATTCATTTCAATAAATCTTACTTCTGTTTGTGATGGTAAAGAAATTGCTTGTATTCCAGATACTGCTTTAATTAATATCTTTTTTACTTTTTCAATACTACTTCCATAAACAACACTTACAGGGATAACAACTCTTAGATTTTTATCAGGTTTTGCATAATTTATTATTCTCATTGTTGCTAAAACCCCATTTGGAACAATTAGTAATTCATGATCATATGTTTTAATTTGAGTACTTCTTAATCCTATATGAACAACCTCTCCAAGTTCCCCTGATTCTAGTTTTAAAACATCTCCAACTCTAAATGTATGGTCAATCATTAAAGAAATTCCACTAAATACGTTATCTAAAGTTCCTTTTAAAGCAAATCCTAACACAACAGAAATAATACCTACACTTAATAATAATGATTTAAGATCAGCACCCCAAATAATTAATGTGAAAAATAACCCCATAATAATTAATAATATTTTAATAAAATTACTACTTATCTGAATAATGTCTTCATTTATTTTTTCAGGTGCCTCTTGCCACCACTCTTCTAATAATTCATCTGATAATTTAATTAATGTATGGATTATTATGAATACAATTACTGTTTTTATTATTGGTAATATGTATTGTTGTCCTAATTCAATGTTTCTTAATGCAACAGCAACACCAATTAAAACAATTACCCATGTTATGGGGTATTCAACAGTTTTAACAAAAATATCATCCATTTTTGTCTTTGTTCTTTTAACAACTTGTGTAAAATAAGTTTTAAATAAATAAAGAACTACTTTTGCAATAATTAAGTAAATAACAAATAGACTTATGGATTCTGTTAAATCGTTTTGTTGAAGCACCCAATAAACTTCTTTTGAAACTGCTATTGCATCAAAGTTCCATACTTTTAACAAAACAATTAAAATAAATGCAAGAATTGAAACCTTTAATACATAATTTAGAATAGTAATTAACTGAAGTTTTGCTTTAATTTTCCCTTTATACCAAACATGTGCTAAATTATCAGTAAAATAATTTGTAAGTAAAAAAAGCAAATAAAGAGATAAAACTAAAATAATTAATTTAATTAATAGGCTAACTTCTATTGGTAACTGAAATATTTGAAATGAAAAAAAGAATCCACTTGCTATTATTAATAACATAAATGCATTTATTATTTTATTAAATATTGGCTTATAATTTTTTATATGTTTAGATAATATTTTATTATAAATGTATTTCACAGCAAAAGCTAGAAAAATAGCTAATAAAATGATTACAATTGCAAAATACTCACTCATTATTAATACATCTATATATTATAGTATATTAAGGTTTATGTGCATTGGGGAGTGGTATTAGATGAAAATATTAAGAAGTAATGAGTTTTGGGTAATGTGTTATGAGCTGGTTTTGAGCAAGTTAGTTATAAGAAAATCATAAATAAATTAAGGTATAATTTAAAACTACTCATAACTCCAGACTCATTACTCAAAACTATTCTAATAGAATTATTCAATCTCTTTCAAGAACTTTAGATTTAAATGGTAATTTATAAGAAATTCTTTTTAAAGAGTGCTTAGCAACTTCCTTATGCTGTTTATCAACACCAACACTAAATAATATTTGGTTCTTCTTAACTTGAGCAGCAACACCAATTGGCTTACCAAATGCTTTCTTCATACCAGTACTCATTCTGTCAGCTCCTGCCCCTGTAGCTAATGGATTTTCCTTAATAACATGGTGTGGATATATTCTGATTTTGAAGTGATAATTACCTTTTCCTAAATTCTTTTCTAAATATCTATTACAGGTTAATCTAGCAGATTCAATTGCATTATGTCTAAGTTGAAAAGCTTCTTGAGATACAAAATCCATGTGTAAACTGTATTTCTTCTTTAAATTACCCATGTCATATCTAACAATTTTAGATACAGGCACAGCTCTAACATAATTAAGTGCTCTATATTTAGACTTTCTAGTATAAGGTCTTTCTACTCTTCTATATGTTACGCCTTTCTTTAATCTTGCCATTATTTAATTGAAGAAATATAGGGGGTTTATAAACTTTACTATAATTTTATAGTAAAGGTTTGGAGTTTTCACTTCAAAAGTTTTTCAGTATTTATATGTGGATTTTAGCTATTTTTTAATATATTTAATGTTTTAATCTGGAAAACTAGTAGTAACAAAGCTATAAATGTGAAAAATCAAAGAAAAAATTAAATTTTGATCATTTCCTTTTTCGTTTCTTGCCAATATGGTAACGTTTCTTGAAATCAACTAAATCTATAAATAATACCATGAAGAATCCAAGATATACTAAAAATAATGCAATTACTATTAATTTAAACAACCATATCCCTATTAATAACTTTAAACTAACTTCAAATAACAAAAAGATTATTGCTACAATTGGAAATATTATTAACATTGATAAAATATCATCTTTAGCTATTAACAAGTATCTATCACTTATATGTTTGTGTAAATACATCTCATACTTTTTTAGGAATGGTCTTATGGAAAGTGCATAATAAACATACATTAAAACAATTAATAATAATAATGTAACTATTAAGAAATTTCTGTTATTATAAGTTTTGTAAAATACTGAATAACTTTCTCCATCTAAAACTTCCTTATCTATAAAAAAACTAATAACATATTCATTATTCTTTTTGAGTCTTGTTAACTTAACATTAGCCATTTGTTTTTTCTTGCTAAATTTAACACCCTCATTATTAGAACTAATCTCTGTTGCACCTTTTAATACATTATCAGGGAAATATTCATGTAACATTAGTAAGGGGATATCTTTTTTTGGTTTTAATGTTAATTGAATTATTGTTTTGCCTTGATTAACAATCATTTTTTTACTAAATTCAATGTCTTCTATGATCTTATCATGTTTATCATTATCAGTCTTAACTTTTTCAAATACTGCTGTTGGAACATTATTTTCTATATCTTTTGTAACTGGATAAATAACATCAACTAAATCTTCTTTTTTTGTTTCTTCTTGGGTTGTATCTTCAAAATTAAAATCAAGTGTGGTAATCAGTAAAGAGTCTTCTTGATATTCATTTTTAACTTCTATATCTTCAACAACTATTTCTTCATCTGTTGTATCTTCATCTTCGGTAGTATCTTCTATTTCATTTTCTTCAATCTCTTCTTCATCTTCAATGATAACTTTATCTAATGGTGTATCGTTTTCATCACAATCACAATCTCCATCAGTTGTACAAATTTCATCACCACAAATAGCTGGACAATCATAATCAAGAGTACCATTACAATTTTCAGGGCAAATATTATCTCCACCAATACATAAATATTCAATAATCATAGATTGAGAATTATCTTTCATCTTATTATTACTATGTTCACAATCTGAACAACTAATTAAATTAATTGCAATGTTTTTATTTCCTGTTAATTCATTTTTGTTTACTTTAATATTTTTAGAAGTAAGAACCTTGATACCATCTGTGTTATTATCAATTTTATTTGATAATATCTCTATATTTTCTGAATCCATAACTAAAACTCCAGTATGATAATAATTAAATATACAATTTTTTATCGTAATGTTTTCCATATCTTCTATTACAATACCTTGGCCTGCTCCATTACCCATAATTTTTGTAGAATAACAATCAATTTCAATATCTTTAGCACTTTTACTTAATTTTAAACCATTCTGTAAATAGTAAGTTCCATCACAAAATAAAACATCTTCTGTGATCTCATCACTTGTTGGCTCAATACACTCAAGAGCAACTACCACTGGAATCAAAAATAAAAGAAATAAAACAATTAAGTAAAAAAATATTTTTACACCTCTTTTCATCTTATACCTCACTCTTCTTTTTCAGGGTCCTCATCAGTATCTCTTCTGATGACTTTTAACGCATCTATTTTTAATGTAATTGGAATTGGAACTGCTGCATCTAATAATTCAACAACAACTTCTTCTTTTGCTTTATCAATTCTCATAATCTTACATTTTTCTCTCTTGAAAGGACCTGCAATGATTTCAGCGATGTCGTTTTTCTTAATATTAACATCTTTTTTAACTTGTTCAAGCATATGTTCTATTTCATTGTAACCTATTTCATTTTTTAGAACACCTCTTGCATAAGGGATATTGAATCCTGCTTGTTCTGCATCAATTCTTTTTTCTGCTTCTAAGAAAATATATCCTCTCATCCCATGTGGTCTAATTACAGAGTAAACATTTAATTTTCTTTTTTTGATGTTACTTGCAAGAAAATCCATAACTTGATCTTCTCTATTTGCAGTTGTTCTTAATGCAAATATATGTGTTGTTGGCTTTTCTTCTTCCTCATTGGAGTCTTTTTTAACTTCTTCCTTTACTTCTTCTTTCTTTTCTTCAACAAATACTTCTTCTTCTGGAAGAGGAGTTGAATTTTTTGCTAAAGGACCACCATAATGTTTAACTTGTTCTTTAGTATCAAATACATTTTCATCATCATCTTCAGCTGGCTCTTCTTTAGCTTCTGCTACAGGTTTTTCAGTTATAGGCTCTTCTGTTGTTTCTTCAGTTACTTGTTCTTCTGTATCCTTTGCTTCTTCAGCAGGAGCTTCTTCTTCAACATCAGGTGTTTCAGTATTTTCTTCTTGAGTTTCTACTTCTTCTGTTGTTTCTTCAGTTACTGGTTCTTCTGTATCTTGAGATTCTTCTACAGAAGTTTCTTTGTCATTATTTTCCTCTGGATCTTCTTCAGTTGTTTCATTTGAATCTTCTTGATCTTGTTCAACTTTAGTTTCAGCTTCGCTAGAACTTTGTTGAGTTTGCTCAACCTTAGTTTCCTCTTGAGGTTTTTCTATCATCTCTTTTTCAGTGTTTTCTTCAGTATTATTTGTTTCGTTGTTTTCCATTTACTCTCACCATAAATTATTGTATTAGTAAAGTATGAATTAGCTGAATTAAAAATCCAATAGCACCTATTACTAATATGCCTAACCCACTAACTTTAACAATTGCTTTAAACTCATCATTAGATGGTTTTTTTGTTACTCTCAACACTCTTTTACATTCAATAACATAATTTTTAAATTTTTGTGTCATATTTGGTTTGTGTACTTGTTCCATGTTGTTAACCTCATATTAAGTTAATTTTAATCCACAAATTCAATTCCTAATTCATTTTCAATTTCTTTTTTCTCTTTTCTTGAAACTTTTGTTTTAGGACCAAAAATTTGTGATGATTTTACTCCTGTTACTATCAGCATTGTTCTGATCATGCCTGATAAATCCTCTGAAATTTGTGCCCCCCAGATAATTCTGGCATCTTCATCAAGTTTTGAGGAAACACCTTCAACAACTTTTTTTGCTTCCTCTAAAGTCATATCAGGACCACCTGCAATATTAATCAATGCTCCATTTGCTCCTGCAATGTCTGCATCTAATAATGGATTATTTACAGCTTTTTCAACAGCTTCTAATGCTCTATTTTCTGTGTCTGATTCTCCAACACCAATTAAAGCAACCCCACCATTACCCATTACAGCTCTGATATCTGCAAAATCAAGGTTTACTAAACCAGCTTTTGTTACAAGTTCTGCAATTCCTTTCACTGCATTTGTTAAAATCTCATCAGCAACCTTAAATGCAGTATGTAATGGTAAATCTGGAGCAAGTTCCAATAATTTATCGTTTGGAATAACTATTAATGTATCAACACTTGCTTCTAGTTTTTCTAAACCCATTAATGCGTTTTCATATCTTCTTTGACCTTCCATTTGAAATGGAATTGTTACAATTGCAACAGTCAAAGCACCTAATTTTTTTGTTATTTCAGCGACAACAGGAGCAGAACCTGTTCCGGTTCCTCCACCTAAGCCACATGTAATAAAGACCATATCAGCTCCTTGAAGATTTTCTTTAAGCTCATGTTCACTTTCTTTTGCTGCTTCTTCTCCAATTCTTGGAACTGAACCAGCACCTAATCCATGAGTTAATTCTCTTCCTAATAATACTTTTTTGTCAGCTGTTGTATATAATAAATCTTGAGCATCTGTGTTACATGCAATTGTTTCAACGCCAATAATACCAACTTCTGATATTCTGTTAATTGTGTTGTTTCCTCCTCCTCCTGATCCAACAACTTTGATGGTTGCACGTTGTTTTGCTAGTAACTTTTCAAGCTCTGCGTCAATATCTGCAGTTGATTTTTTATAAGCTACCTCTCTTTGAGGTTTATCTTGTACATTGATTTGTTGAGGTTTATCTTGTGTATTAACATTCTCTTGTACATTATTATTTTTTTCTTCATTTATATTTTGTTCTGTGTTTGGTTTTTCATTTATCTCTATATTTTGGTTACTATGCATCTCTTCCATTTATTTCCACCCACTTCTTTTTTGACAATTTCTTCTTTTTTGTTTAAATCTCCTGGTTTTTGATTAGGATAACTTATTTATAATTAAACTTATTTATATATTTAATGTTGAATATATAGTCATTATAGTCTTATGTGCATTAATTTGTCATCATTTGGTAAAACTATAATCAATTTAGCTAGTTTATTCTGTTTTTGCTTCTGATGCTGGAACTTGTGAAGCTTGTTTTGAATATGATACTTTTTTTACTTCTGGGATTAATTCCTGAATTTTTTCAGTGAACTTTCCTTGATAATCTTCTGGAAGATCAAAATTAAGTGTTACATTTAATTCATCTTCCTTAAGTTCAGATGATGTTGCACCTTGACCAAATTGTAAATCTAATAAACCTTGTGCTTTTTCTTTAACATCTGTTATTATTCTAAATACATTAATGTCATAAACAACATCTTTTCCAGCTAAAGGATGATTTAAGTCAACTAAAACTCTACCACCTGTAACAGACCTTACGATTCCAAACATACCATCAACATTAACTTGTAATCCTACTTGAGGTTGAATACCTTCTTTTGTGAATTTAGCAGCAGATATTAACTGCACCATTTTAGCTGATTTCTTGCCAAATGCATCTTCTGCTTTTAATGGGATTGTATGTTTTCCTGGCTCTTTTCCAATTAATTGTTTTTCTAGATTTTTTAATATATGGTCTTCACCAATACAAATTATAACCTTTCCAAATTTTTGACCTTCTTGGTAAATTCCAGAATCTTTTGCAACTTGTTCATTAGTTGTGTCAAAAACTACACTGTCTTCTTGTAATTTTCCATTATAATCAACTTCAATAAAATCATTTTCTTTGATTGCCATTATCTCACCTTTTGATATATTTAATAATTATTAGCTAAAATCCTTTGAAACCTAGCTCTTCAAAACACCTAAGAACCAGATATTTAAATGAATTGTGATTGTATTTATAAATGTTTTGGGAGATTTAGATGAAAATTGGTTTAAATTTATGTTTATTGTTTGCTTAATATGGGTGGCATCCTCCAGGTCGTCTCCACTATTATTGTTGCATCTTCTGATAACACCACCATTGGCGCAGGCTGGTGGGGGTCCTTGCTGTAGGCAAGCTCAATAATCTCGAGCTTTAGTCGGGATTATTTTTGGGCCCCGTCGGGGTACCAGCCTGCCTGCCAGTAGTGGTGGTGTTATCATTTATTATTACTTCCTTAGTAACATATATAAATAACAAAAGATACCAAATATTCATGATTAAAGCAATAATCTTTGATATGGGTGGTGTTTTGGTTA
This sequence comes from Candidatus Woesearchaeota archaeon, assembly GCA_018657385.1. Taxonomy (GTDB): domain Archaea; phylum Nanobdellota; class Nanobdellia; order Woesearchaeales; family DSVV01; genus JABHXF01. The sequence goes on from JABHXF010000012.1 coordinate 9,331, forward strand.
AAGATCCTGGTGATCAGCGTAAAAAGCTATTTGCAAAGCTATTAGGAGTTAGTGTTGAAGAATTTGAAAGTGCGTATAGACAATTAATTGATGATTTTCAAAAAGGAAATATTTCTGATATGGAATTTTGGGAAAAAATAGCTGATATTCTTAGTATTGATAAGAAAAAAATGCCAAATTTAAAAGATATTTGGTATGATTCACTTATTCCTATTTTTACAGAAGACAAAGAAGTGTTTGAAGTAGTAGATGAACTCAAAAGAAACAAATATTTAGTTGCTTTATTGTCTAATACTGAAAAACCAACTATAAAATATGTTGAAACTCTTGATTATAGTATGTTTGACATCAAAATTTATTCTTGCGAAATTGGAATGATTAAACCAGATGCAGAAATTTATGTTTATACATTAGATAAACTAGGTATCAAAGCAGAAGAAGCTGTATTAATAGACGACAAAGATATTAATATTGATGGTGCAGAAGAATTAGGAATGAAAACAATTCTTTTTAAAAATGCAAAACAAATGAAAAAAGAATTATTAAAGTTAGGAGTTAAAGCAGAAGTTGAAGGTTTTTTGTGATTGATTTTCTTAATAACACTTTCATCAACATCAACAATATCTTCCTCTTTGAAAACATTTATATAAACCAAAATCTTCTAAAAATTATAGGGGTAAATAGCTTAAAATGTCTAGGAAAAAAGAAGATGCTTTAGTCGTTTTCCAAGGAAAAGGAATTAGAAGATTGTGGCATAATGAAGAATGGTATTTCTCAGTAGTTGATGTAGTAGGGGTGCTATTAGAAAGTGAAGATTCAAGAAACTACTGGAAAGTTCTTAAACATAGGTTACTAAAAGAAGGAAGCTATGAAACGGTTACAAATTGTAACCAGTTGAAAATGCTGGCAAATGACGGCAAAATGAGACTAACAGACTGTGCTAACACTAAAAATATGTTCAGAATCATTCAATCCATCCCATCAAAAAAAGCAGAACCATTCAAATTATGGTTAGCTCAGATTGGTCACGAACGAATTCAGGAAATTGAAAATCCAGAGCGTGGTCAAAATAGAATCAAAGAATACTATGAATTAAAAGGTTATCCTAAAGATTGGATTGACAAAAGGTTAAGAGGAATTGCAATAAGGCAGGAATTAACAGAAGAGTGGAAAAATAGAGGAGTTGAAGAAAATAAAGAGTTTGCAATACTCACAAATGAAATCTCAAAAGCTACTTTTGGAAAAACTGTTGCTGAGTATAAGGAATTTAAAAGTTTAGAAAAACCTAATCAAAACTTAAGAGATCATATGAATGATTGGGAATTGATTCTTTCAATGATTGGTGAAAAAGCAACAACTGACATTACTGTTGCAAAAGATTCACAAGGATTTAATGAATGTGAAAATTCTGCTAAAGAAGGTGGCACTATTGCAAAACATACTAAAGAAGAGTTAGAGCAGAAAACAGGAAAATATCTTGTTTCTGATGAAAATTATTTGAATCTAAATGAAAAGAAAAAAATAAAAAGACTGCCTGAATAACAACATTGTTAGAAGAAAAAATAATCAAGAGAAAAATTACAAAAGGTAAATCAACATGAAAAACAAAAATATTAAGCATATTGCAATAATCATGGATGGGAATAGAAGATATGCTAAGAAAAATCATATGCCAACTATTTGGGGACATGAAAAAGGAGCACAAAAACTTAGAGATGTAATTGGTTGGTGTTTAGATTTAGGAATTAAAGAATTAACATTATACACTTTCTCTATGCAAAATTTTAATCGTGAAGAAAAAGAAGTTCAGGGATTGTTTGATTTATTTTACAAACATTTTGATAAACTAAAAGAAGACAAGGGGATTTTTAAAAATAAGATTAGAGTTAAAGTAGCAGGTAGAAAACATTTGTTTCCAGAAAGATTACAAAAAGCGATTCAAGAAATTGAAGACCTAACAAAAGAACATGATAATTTAATAATGAATTTTGCAATGGCTTATGGTGGTAGAGAAGAAATAGTAGATGCAGCTAAAAGAATTGCTGAAGAAGTTAAGTTTAATGATATCTCTGTTGAAGAGGTTGATGAAAATTTATTTGCACAAAAACTTTATCTTAATTCTGATCCAGATATTGTAATTAGGACTGGTGGGGACAATAGAACTTCTAATTTTTTACCATGGCAAACTGTTTATTCAGAATGGTTTTTCCCAGATAGCTTTTGGCCAGAACTAAGTAAAGAAGAGTTTATTGGTATTTTAGATAACTTTACTAATAGGCAGAGAAGGTTTGGGAAGTGAAATGGATTATTTTAATCCTAATATTTCTTTTTGTTTTGTGTGGCTGTGCTGTAGAATCTGAAACGGAAATAGAATCATCTGTTATGTTTATTGAGGATGGAATTGTTGAAGATGAAATTGTTGAAGATGAAGTTGTTAAGGAAACTCTTGAGGGTGATGTTGTTGAGAAAGAAATTTCTGAAGACAAAGTTGAAGATGAGATAGTTGAATGTGAGATTGTTGAGGATGATGTTGTTGAGAAATATTATTTGCATGAAAACATTATGACTACTTATTTCTGGATAGGAGAAGATGCTTCTGATGAAAATAGTTGGATTGATAATCATGATAGTGCATGGGATGAATTATGGGTAGAACATTTTGGAGGTGTAGATGATCCTGAATGTCGAGAAGATTATTATCCTTGTGGTCTTATCCCTAAAGAAAATCCATTTTATTGTGCTTTGCCTTATTCTGATTATGATTCTTCAGGATTAAAAGAAAATATTAATTTAATTCCTTGGTATGATGAAATTATAAAAAATAATAAAAAATGTGATAAACTTAGTAAATTAGAAGAATCAGATACATCAATTATAAAAAATAAATGGATCAAAGTAATGTTTGATGGGAAAACTGCATATTGTCAATTGGAAGACGCAGGTCCAGGAAGTAGTGATGATATTGATTATGTTTTTGGAACTGCCATGCCAATACATGAAAATGAAATTGGTCTTGATGTAAGTCCTGCTATTCGTGATTATCTCGGATTAGATGGGATGGATTTAACAGATTGGCAATTTGTTGATGATGATAATATAGAAGAAGGACCTTGGTTAAATATTGTAACTGATTCTGATGCATGTTGGATTTATGAAGGAAGTAGTTGTCAAGAATAATTTTTTGATATCTTTTTTTACTGGGGCGAAGCCAATGTAGCCCGTGATTTTTTAAATTAATAAAATCTTCCAGAGAAACACGTCCTACGAACCTAGTTAAAAAAAACTAAAGCACCTTATTCTTAACAAACAAATGAACACAATAACCAACAGCAAATGATAATATTAAAGAAATTAATGTTCCCCACCATTGGAAATGAGGAAGTGATAGTACTTTCAGTAATTTTGGAATGGTTCAATCATAAAAAGTATGAAAGAAGATTTCAATATTAATCTCTTGCAAGGTCTTTCCTTGCATAATATTTTCTTGCTAACTCTGGATAATATGTCCACCCTATTTTGCCTACTGCATCTATAGATATTCTATTATTTTCATACAAATAATCAATAACAACACAATATGTCTGATACATCATTTTTTTTGGTAGGTTTTCCCATAATGCTCTTTTCTTAAACTCACCATCGTATTTTTTTATGGCTTTTTCTACCATCATTACTGTATCTAATCGTGGATATCTGAGAATCTGCGTTGTTCTTGTCTTGACTTTTGATTTTGTTGTAAGCTTTTTTACAGCTTTTTTACTAATCTTTGCTTTTTTCATTGTTATATCAATTGATATAACAAGAAGTATATAACGTTTATTGTTTTCTTATTAGAACAGCGAGAGGTTTATAACCCCAATTATTGGGAAGTTTTATCCTTCTAAGTCTTTTAGGAGAACCTGAATAATAGAGTGGATTAGCTTTACCTTTTACTGCTCTTGCAATTTCAGTCTCAGCAATAGATTTAAGAAAAGTATACTCAATAGATTTATCTGTTAATGCTCTTCTCCATGACGCATGATTAGTTATATCTAATATAGCAACTGCTCCAGGATTCATAACAGACAAAAGTTTATCAAGAAATTTTCTGGTGTTTGGTGTGTAAAATGAAGCCCCAATATTTGAATATAAAATATCAAACTTATTAATCATATCAATATATTCAAAAACACCTTCATAACATTTTTCAAGTTCATTAGGTATGCCATCTAAATGTTTTAGTGTAATACCATAGATCTTTGCTTGTTTTCCTAGATCTTCAAGTCGCATTTTAACATCTAATGCCACAGGTGAAATACCTGATCCTAAATCAAGAACAGAAACCTCATCTTTATCAACTAATTGAACAACTTCAATATCAGGTTTAGGAGCAAACTGTTTGATATTATAAAATATTGATTTTCTAAATTCTACTCCTTGCATTAAAGATACAATTGTTTCTTTCTCCCAAATGTTATTATCTCTGGTATAAAAACAAAGATTGGTATTTTTCCTAGCAACATGATAAACTGCTTCATTTTTTGTTGCTATTGCATCACCTTCAAGTCTTAATAGTCTTGTATAATAAGCAAGATCCAAATAACCTGCCAAAGATTCAGGATAATACGCAGTATGTTCCTTATCCATCTTTGCTGAAGGCCCAAGAACTTCCAATAATGCATCATTTAAAATTGTAGATTGTATAGTATCATTCAAAGTTACATTTTTAGCTTTATCAACATCCCCATTTGGATTTAAAATCTTATGTAATTTGCCATCATCCATCAATCTAACAAATTCTTCATAATCAATGCCAAATTCTCTTTCTAACCTTTCTACTACTTCTTGAATCATTAGTTAAAGAACTAAACTTCAGTTTAAAAATATTGCCATAATAACTACTCATAAATGCTAAAAATAATCTTTGTTCTATGACCAAAACCTTTATAATATCTATATATTACCTAATTATATGGGGTGTAGCATATAATTGTTTAGGATATGGTTGTTTAGAATATAGTTATATGTGTTTTAAAGAGACAATTGAGGTGTTAATATCTTGGAATTAGATAATGAGAAACTAAAAGAGATAAAAGAAGCTGTTAAAAAAAGAGAAATTAAACTTTATAGGCTAGAAGAATATATTTTCAAAGAGCTATTTAATTCTGATGCTGAACAATTTAGACAAGCAATAGAGACTGCTGAAAATATTAGAGCAGAGATTATAGAAGAAAATCTTGGAGTAACATTAGATAAAATTAAAGATAGTGATAAATACAAAGAAAAAGATTTTATTAATACTTCAAAATTAAAAGAAGAAGGGGTTGTTAAAGGCACAGAATTAAAAATTGGAACTGCTAAGATTCCATTAAGTATCTCTGGTCCAATTTCTATGAAATTACCTTTTTTAGATGATGCTAAAGATTTTTTTATTCCAATTGCAACAAATGAAGCTGCATTAGTTGCAGGTCTTAATAGAGGATTTAAAGCAATGAATTTAGCAAGTGAAAACTTTAATAAAATTGGAAATGAAAAAAATGTAACTAAAAAAGCTCTTACAACTTCTGTAGTTTACAATGGTATGACACGTGCTCCTTTATTAGAAGCTCCTGATATTATTTCTGCACAAAAGTTTGCAGAAAATATTAATTCTGGGAAATATAATCAAATGTTTTCAAAAATTGTTCAGGAAAATGCAGAATATAGTAAATTTATGGATGTAAAAGCTTTTCAGATACAAAATAAAATTTGGTTAAGATTAAGATTTAATACTGGGGAAGCAATGGGTATGAATAGTGCAGTAAAATATACTACTTTAATCATGAAGGAACTTCTTGATTCTAATAAACATCCTGAAAATAAAAATATAACATTGATTGCATTGAGTGGAAATCTTTGTTGTGATAAAAAAGCAGCAATGATAAACATAACAGAAGGTCGTGGTTATAAAGTTGAAGCAAGTATTATTATTTCTGCTGAAATTTTAAAAAATGTTTTTAATGTAACAGCTGATAAAATAATTAAATTAAATTTTTGGAAAAATCATTTTGGTAGTAGTTTAGCAGGTTCTGTAACTGGATTAAATGCAAATGCAGCTAACACAATTGCTGCAATCTTTGCTGCTTGTGGTCAAGATCTTGCACAAATAGTTGAAAGTTCTACATGTTATACATTTGCTGCTCCAGTTCTTGAAGATACTATTTCTAGTGGTTGTGAAGTTTGTAAAGGTGCATTAAAGTTTAGTGTTACCCTTCCATGCTTAGAAATAGGTACAATTGGTGGTGGAACTGGATTTGGGACAGCAAAAGAAGCATTCAAGGTTATTTTTTCTCCATTATACAAAGAAATTGAAAAACAAAAAAAAGAAGAAAGTAAAGAAGTACTCATAGATGATTTGAATAAATATATAAATGACGAGGAGACAAGTAATCCCAAGTCAACTATATTTGCACAACTGATTGCTGTTGCAGTCTTAGCACAGGAATTAAATTTACTTGCAGTATTAGCTAATGAATATGCATTATGTGATAGTCATATGATGTTAGCAAGAGGTGAAAGGAGTTAGGAAGGTTAGGAGTTTGGAAGGTACGGAAGGTTTTTTACCTTCCTAACCTTCCGAACATCCATACTTTTCTAACTTTTTTAAAAACATGGTAAAGAAATTAAATATTGGAATTGTTGGCTTTGGTTGTTACATACCAAAATTTAGAATAAGAACAGAAGACATAGCTGTTGCTAATAATCAAAATGTTGATTTAATTAAGGGAGCGTTACTAATTAATGAAAAAACTGTTCCTAATAAAGACGAAGATTCAATTTCTATTGCTGTTGAAGCATGTAAAAATGCTTTGTTAAGAGCTAAAATTGCTTCGTCAAGAATTAAGGCAATTTATATGGGAAGTGAATCACATCCTTATGCTGTTAAAGCAAGCAGTGCAATAGTTGGAGAAGTTTTAGGAGTAGGAAATGATTTTACTGCTGCTGATGTTGAGTTTGCATGTAAAGCAGGAACAGCTGCAATACAAATGATTGCTGGACAAGTTGAAGCAGAAATGATAGATTATGGTTTAGCAATTGGATCTGATACTTCTCAAGGAGCACCTGGAGATGCATTAGAATATAGTGCTGCTGCTGGAGGAGCTGCTTTTATTATTGGAAAAAATAAAGTTGGCAAAGAAGAAAGTGCTGCAAATATTCTTTACACATTATCAAGAACAACTGATACTCCTGATTTTTGGAGACGAAATAATCAACAATATCCTACTCATATGGGTAGGTTTACAGGAGAAGAAGCATATTTTAAACATATTGTTTCAACATCACAAGCAATGTTAAATGAAACAGGATTAAAAATAGAGGATTTTGATCATGTTATTTTTCATCAGCCAAATGGTAAATTTCCATTAAAGGCTGCAAAAGTTTTAGGAGTTACAAATGAGCAATTAAAATATGGAATTGTTGTTCATGATATTGGGAATACTTATTCAGGAAGTTCATTATTGGGATTAGTTAATGTTCTAGAAAATGCATTACCTAATCAAAAAATATTATTAACTTCATATGGTTCTGGTTCAGGATCAGATTGTTTTGTAATTGAAACAACAAATTTAATTACTGAAAAACAAAAAATAGGAAAAAATTTATTGAATTATATGCAGAATAAACAATATGTTAATTATAACCAGTATCGACAGATGGTTAAGATGATACATTGATATTAGTTATTTGGTTTTCGTAGTTCGTTATTCGTACGAAGAACGAACACCGAACAACTAAAAACGAAAGAAAAATGGAAAAAGTTGGAATTATTGGAATTGGCGCAACGAAATTTGGCGAACTATGGAAACAAAGCTTACGAGACTTATTAGCAGAATCACAACTAAAGGCAATTGAAGATGCTAAAATTAGTGAGAAGGATATTGACTTAATTTTCACAGGTAATATGTGCTCTGGTGATTTCTCTGGCCAAAATCATTTAGGTAGTATGGCTTCTGAAATTTTAAATCTAAATGTACCATCTATTAGGGTAGAAGCTGCTTGTGCATCTGGTAGTGTTGCTTTACGTCAAGGAATGCAGGCAATTAGAGGTGGAGAAGCAGACATTGTTCTTGTTAATGGTGTTGAGAAAATGACTGATGTTCAAACAAGACAAGCAACTACTGGATTGATGGGTGCTGGTGACGAAGAATGGGAAGGTTTTAATGGATTAACTTTTTGTGGTTTATATGCAATGATGGCTCGTGCATATATGCATAAATATAGATTAACAAGAGAGCAGCTTGCACTTGTAAGTGTTAAAAATCATAAACATGCAACTTATAATCCTATTGCACATTATCATAATGAAATTACAGTTGATCAAGTTCTAAATAGTTCAATTATTGCTGATCCTTTAACATTATTAGATTGTTCACCAATTACAGATGGTAGTGCATCTGTTGTTCTTGCAAGAGAAGATATTGCTAGGAAATTTGAATCACCTATTTGGATTTTAGGAAGTGGACAAGCAAATGATACTCTTAGTTTACATGCTCGTAAATCATTAACTGAAATTCCTGCTTCAACTCATGCTGCACAAAGAGCTTTGATGCAAGCTAAATTAGGAATTGACAAAGTTAATGTTACAGAAGTTCATGATTGTTTTTCAATTGCAGAAGTTATGGCAATTGAGGATTTAGGTTTAATACCAAGAGGTGAGGCTGGACGTATAATGGAAGAAGGCCAAACTTATTTTGATGGTAAGGTTCCTGTCAATAGCTGTGGAGGTCTAAAAGCATGTGGACATCCAATTGGAGCAACAGGAATTAAACAAGTTTGGGAAATAGTTAAACAATTAAGAAATGAAGCTGGTAAAAGACAGATAGGAAAAGCAAACATAGGATTAACACATAATGTTGGTGGTACTGGAAGTACTGTTGTTGTTAATGTATTTGGACGAGATAGAGAAAATAAAGGATATTAAATAAAAAATGCATAGACAAAGCCCAATTTTAAGATGGAGAAAGTTTCCAGAAAGATATAGATTAGAAGGCAATAGATGTAATAGATGCGGTATTGTATATTTTCCCAAAAAAGAATTATGTGAATGCAGTTGTAAAGAATTTTCTAGTTTTCAGTTAAGTGGTAAAGGTAAAATTTTAACTTATACAGAAATTAAATCTTCACCTGAAGAGTTTAGTGAAATGACACCTTATTGTGTTGGTATTATTGAATTAGCAGAAGGCCCAAAGATAACTGGGCAGATAACAGATGCAACTGTTGATGAACTTAAGGTAGGAGATGATGTAGAACAAGTATTTAGAAAGTTCTTAGCTGTTGGTGATAGTGGAGTTATTCACTATGGTGTTAAGTTTAAGAAAATAGAATAGAACAATAATTTATTTACAATATGTTTCAACTAATTCTTGTGCAACTAATTTTAAATATGGATTATTAATTCTATTACTGAAATCTCCAGGGATTACATTGCCTTTTATTTGTGGAAGCATTTGTGTTCCTTCTTGTTGCTGTGCATAACTTTTTGCCATTTTTACAACTTTTTCCATAAATGCAGGGACTCTATCTTGTTCAGAAAGTCTTCCCATTACTTCTAAAGTACCATGTTCATGGCTTGCATCTCTGTCATAATCAACTGGGAAAGCTGCAACTGCATATTCCATATTTAGTTGTAAAGCAATTGATGTTTCTGGACATAAAGTCATTCCTACAATGTCTGCAGTTAATGCTCTCCTTGCACCTTCTGCATCTGTACCAAATCTATCTCCTGGAATTATTACATATACTCCTTTGTCATGAATTGCATTAAAATAATCACCTTCTTTTGCAGCTTCAACAAGAATTTTTCTTAAGTTTTCTGAAAAAGCAGGTCTTGGGTTTGGATGAACAACTAATCCATGGCCCCAAATATTATCATCTTTTCCTGACTGGTCATCAAAATCATGAGGTACAACAAGGTCTTCAAGTTTATATATCTCACTTTTATAACTTCCAACAGCACTTGTCCCTACCACAATATTAGCACCTAACATTTTTGCAGCAATTAGATTAGCTGCATATTGTGATGTATATGGACCATATCTTTCTGTGTGTCCATGGCGAGGAATAAATATTACATCATCTTTTTCCTGATATTCTACAACACCTGGCTTTGCAGGATCAAGTAAATCTCCAAATTCTTCTTGAAAACCTGTAAGAATAAGAAGCCCCATTTCATCATCTTGATATAAGGTGTTAACCATCTCAATCCTAGCTATTTCATCAGCGGTTTCATTACCTCTTTCTTTTCCATAAAATGTATCAAATCTTTTCCAAGGTAATCCTTCAAACATAGGACTATCTTTTATCCCACTGCCACCAATAATTGCTACTTTACCTTCTAATCCATCCATACTATATCTAAAAAATAATGTGTTTATAAAGATTTATAGACTTTATTCCTTATTTTTAAGTATAATATATCTATTAATAACTAACTTTATATATTTAGGAATTTCCTTGTATATTATGCCTAAAGCACCTGGTAAGATAATACTTTTTGGAGAGCATTTTGTTGTTCATGGAAGTTATGCTATAGCTGCAAGTATTGATAGGTATACAGAAATTGAAATTCTAAATGTTGAAGAATCAGAATCTCCAGAGTTAAATGCAACCTTTAATGGCGAAGAAGTTAGAAAAATGGGGCATTTATACAATGCAGGAATTAATATATTGAAATTTCTAGGATTAAACAAGGATATTAAAATTAAAATTACTTCTGACATAAAAAGTTCAGGATTAGGTACAAGTGCTTCTTTTTCTGTTGGATTTGCAAAAGCATTAGATGAAAAGTTTAATTTAGATTTAGGAAGAATAAAAATTAATGAAGTTGCATATGAAGGAGAAAAAGCATTTCATGGGAATCCATCTGGTATAGATAATACTACTTGTATGTATGAAGGAATAATCTTATTTTGGAAAGAAAGAAAGCTAAACTATAGTAAGATTAATCCAAAAGAAAAAATTAAATTAATTGTTGTTGATACAGGTCAAAAAAGAAATACTGACAAAATGATTGCCAATGTTAATAATTTTAAGCAAGAAAATCCTGAAAAATATAGAGAATATGTTGCAGAAGTAAATCATTTAGTTGATGATGCAAAAGATGCAATGTTAATAGGAAATTTAAAATATTTAGGGGAATTGATGTTAATTAATCAAAGTTTATTAGAAAAAATAGGTGTATCAACAGAAGATATTAAAAAGATTATCACTATTGGTATTAATAATGGTGCTTTAGGAGGCAAAATCACTGGAGCAGGCGGTGGTGGAAGCGTAATATTATTATATGATTGTGATAATAGTAAGGATAAGATAATAAATGAACTAAAAAAAGAAGGGTTTAATAGTTTTAGTATAAAAATATAGTAAGAAAATATAAAAACAAAAAATGGTGGTTTAAATTAAGGCAACAGCAATAGCACATCCAAATTTTGCATTAGTTAAATATTGGGGAAAAAGAGATGAATTACTTAAATTACCAACTGCTTCTAGTCTATCTTTAACTATTGATAATCTATATGCACAGGCAACTATTGAATTTAATAAAGAATTAGAAGAAGATTATTGTGAAATGAATGGTAAAGTAATGACTGGTGGTAGACAATTAGAAAGAGTTAAACAACATCTTGATTTGATAAGGGAAGTTGCTTCTGGAAAAAATAATAATGGTATTTTTTCAAGAGTTATTAAATCTAACAAAAATGGGGTTGTTAAAAATTTGTATGCTAAAGTTACAATTGAAAATAATTTTCCTGATGCTTTATCTAGTAGTAGTACAAGTTTTACTGCATTAACATTAGCAGCATGTAAAGCAATTGGTTTAGATGTAAGTAAAAAAGAAGTTTCTAAGATTGCAAGACAAGGCAGTGGAACAGCATGTAGAAGTGTTTATGGTGGTTTAGTTGAATGGACAAAAGGTGGTAAAAAAGATGGTAGTGATAGTCATGCTGTACAAATTAATGAACATAGTGATTGGCAGGACTTAAGGGCAGTAATGTTGATATTAGATCCTAAAGAAAAAAAAATTAAGGGAAGCCAAGGTATGAAAATTAGTAAAGAAAGTTCTCCCTTTTATGAAGAATGGGTAAAAGCAACTGAAAAAGATATGAAAGACATGAAAGCTGCAATTACTCAAAAAGATTTTTCTAGGGTTGGAAGAATTATGGAGGAAAATTGTCTAAGATTACACTCATTGATGATTAGTTCTTCTCCTTCATTAATTTATTGGAAGCCAGAAACATTAATTATGATTGAAAAAATAAGAAATTTGAGAGAGAATGATTTGAATTGTTATTTTACAATTGATGCTGGTGCAAATGTTACCTTATTATGTCTAGAAAAAGATGTTGAACGTGTTATAGAATCTTTAGATGGAATTCCTTTTATACATGATTTTATTATATGTTCACCTGGTGAAGATGCTAAATTGTATGAGGAACATTTGTTTTAGGTGATTATTAGATTAATAAAAAAACAATAACAAAGGCACGGACTGCCTTTTGATTTGGTTTTATGTGGATTTTGATTAATAAAAAAACAACAACAAAGGCACAGATGGATTTTTGATTTGATTTTGTATGGATTTTGATTAATAAAAAAACAACAACAAAGGCACAGATGGATTTTTGATTTGATTTTGTATGGATTTTGATTAATAAAAAAACAACAACAAAGGCA